>JAJAYM010000235.1 GCA_027117675.1 Actinomycetes bacterium
ACATGACCGATGCCATCGAGGGTCAGATCGAGCGGTTCGCGCCGGGATTTCGCGAGCGGGTGCTGGCGCGGCACGTGATGGGTCCGGCGGCGCTCGAGGCCCACAATGCCAACGAGGTCGGCGGCGACATCGCCGGCGGTGTTTCGGACTGGCGGCAGATGGCCGCCCGCCCTCGCCTGTCACTGACACCGTGGGCCACCCCAGACCCAAGCCTGTTCCTCTGCTCGTCGTCGACGCCTCCGGGTGGCGGGGTCCATGGCATGTGCGGACGCGCAGCGGCTCACCTGGTGCTCAAGCGACTCACCTGACTCAACCGACGCAGGTGACCGTCAGCGGTGGGAAGCACGCGCCGTCACCTATCGACGCACCACCGCGTCCACGGCGATAGCCCCAGAACCGGTGACGATCACGGGGTTGAGCTCTACCAACGTCAGTTGTTCGGCGACCAGGGCATTGCCCACCGCGGTGGCCAACTCGCACAGCGCGTCGACGTCGACTCGCGCGAGCCCGCGTCCGCCGCTCAACATCCCATAGCTCTTGAGCGAGCGCAGAGCCTCCGCAGCGCGCGGGGGATCGGTAGGAAGCGCGAGGACGACGACGTCCTGAAGCACCTCGGTCCAGATGCCGCCGGTTCCAATGACGAGCGCAGGGACCACTCCGTCGCGTGTTGCCGACACGAGCATCTCGACGCCCGGCTCCGCCATCTGCTCAACGAGGACGACGGCACCGGGCTGGAGCGCTAGCAGTTGCTCGGCTGCGACATTGATGCGTTCTGGGTCAGTGAGGTTGAGGACGACGCCGCCTACATCAGACTTGTGTTGCACATCGGGGTGGCTCACCTTCATGGCGACGGGGCCGCCGAGCTCGGCGGCCACTAGCACAGCATCTTCGGCCGACGCGGCCACGCGGCCGACCGGAACGCGCACGCCGTGGCTCGTCAGGAGTGCCTTTGCGTCATGCTCGGCAAGCCATTCACCCGCTGTGTGTGTTCGAGTGACCGCCGCGATGGCGCGGAGCCTTTCGGCTGAGGAGGAGATCGTTGTGTGGGCTCGCAGCGCTGCGAGTGCAGTCGGGATCCCCGCCAGTGCCGTCACCCCGTCAGCTGCGAGCGACTCGGCGACAGTGGCTGGCATCAGCTCGGGCAGACCTGATGCAACAGCCCTTCCGATACCAGGGATATCAGCGGTCACCAGGCCGTCGCGAGTGGCCCGCCACTCCTCGGCATCTGCCTCGCTGAGGTCGGGGGGAGTGTCCTGAACGTAGAGCACCTGGTTCACGCCGGGATCGGCTGCGAGGGTTTCGATGAGGGCGCGCACCCGTCGGGTATCCGCCCAGAGCATGTTGGTGTGGTCAAGAGGGTTGGTGACGACGACCCCATCAGGGAGCAGAGCAGACAGCGTGTTCTGCGTGTCTTCGGTGAGCTCAGCCAGTGGAACTCCCATCCGGTCGGCCTCGTCGGCGGTGATGACTGAGTCACCACCAGAGCAGGTGACAACGGCGAGGCTACCGGCACGGGTCGGCCGTGGCGTCGCGAGCAGTTTGGCGCTCTCGAGGAGTTCGTGTGGATCGTGGCACCAAGCCCCACCCACCTCGGCGATGAGGGCGGCGAAGATGCGGTGGTCACCAGCGACGGCTGCGGTGTGCGCGCCACCTGCCGCAGCTCCAGCGGTGCTGCGACCGGCCTTCAGGACGGCGATCCGCACGCCGCGCTCGGCGCACAAGGCGAACGAACCAGCCCACTTGGCACCGTCTCCGTCGCCTTCGAGATAGAGCGCCACGGAACGGACCCCGTCCGCGCCGGACAAGTACGACAGTGCGTCGGCGGCGTCGACAACTGCACTGTTGCCAACGCTCACGACCGTGTGCCAGGCGATGCCTCGACGGCTGGCCAGAGCGACAACGCCAAGGTTGCCGCTCTGGGTGATCAGTGCAACGCCACCGCTCGCGCCGACGGCGACGTTGTCGCCCCACATGGGGGCCCGTCCGGCGACGCTCACGATCCCGTTGGCGTTGGGACCAATCACCGGGAGGTCGTGGTGGGCGGCCGCCACGACTAGGGCATCCTGCCGGTCGGTCCTGCCGGTCTCGGCAAAGTCGGAAGCAAACACAACCGCTCCACCACACCCGAGGCGCCCAGCGGTGTCGAGGATCTCGGGGACGGAGTCAGCGGGGGTCGCGACTACGACAGCGTCCACTGCCTCGTCGAGGGTGTCGAGCGATGGGACGCACCGCACCCCATGCACCTGGTCGCGCGTCGGGTGAACGCAGATGAGCTGTCCTGCGAATCCCGCGACGAGCAGGTTGGTGACGGCAGCGTTGCCGTAGGAGCCGGGGCGGTCGGTAGCGCCGACAACGGCAATGGACGTTGGTCGGAAGAGGCGATCGAGGTGCATCAGCTGACGCTCAGCCGAGCATGGCGTCGACACCACGCCGTTCGAGGCTTCTGGCGACGATCAACCGCTGAATTTCACTGGTGCCTTCCCAGATGCGGTCGACGCGGAGCTCGCGCCAGAAGCGTTCGGCCACATTCGTCCGCATGTAGCCGCGTCCGCCGAAGATCTGCACCGAGCGGTCAGCGCACCTGTTGGCCGCCTCGGAGCAGAAGAGCTTGGCCATCGATGCTTTCCCGTGAATGAGCTTGGGGTCTGCCCCGGCTTCCTTCAATCGTGCGATGTCGTACACCATCAGGCGTCCGGCGGCCGCGTCGGCTGCCGAGTCGGCGAGTGGGAACGAGACACCTTGGTGGTCGATGAGGCGCGCACCACCCTGCTCGCGGTTGACGGCCCAATCCATCGTCTCGGCGATCAGCCGCTGCATGGCCCCCACACAGCGGGCAGCAATGCCAATCCGCTCTTCGGTGAACCACATGCGCTGCAGCTCATCGCCCTGGCCGACTCCACCGATGACGTCATCGATGCTGACCCGGACATCGGTGAACAGCATCGTGGGATGGCCGTGCGGGTAGGCGTGGGTGAACGGTGGGTCGTCGATAATCGAGACGCCGGGAGCGTCAGCGGGTACCGCGAAGAGGGTCGGTAACCGAGCATCGCCATCGATCACGTTGGCCATCACGACGATGACGGCGGCGACCGATCCGTAGGTGACGAACCACTTTTCGCCGTTGATGACGTAGCCGCCCTCATCGGTGCGGTGGGCCACCGTCGCGATGCCGGACGGGTCAGAGCCGGCCTCAGCCTCGGTGACGGCATACGCGTCGTGCAACTCGCCCCTGAGGGCCGGGCGCAGCCAGCGGTCGATGAGGAGCGGGCTGGCTGACTTCCAGACGTTGTAGGCCGTTGGCATGTACCAGCTGATGCCGTTGGTGTTGCGGCCGAACTGTTCCTCGACGAGAAGCCATTCGGTGGTCGACCAACCTTGCCCCCCGTACTCGGGGGCGTGGAGGCCACCCGCCAGCCCCTGATCGAGCGCCGACTCCCGGATTCGGCGGACGTCGTCATCGGGGAGTGGGCCGCCAGCCAGCTCCGCCTTCTGCTCCAGGGGGATCAGCACCGTGTCGACGTAGTTCCTGGCTCGTTGTTGGAG
>JAJAYM010000236.1 GCA_027117675.1 Actinomycetes bacterium
ATCGACGACTTGACGCAGATCAGAGGCGAACTGCTCGACGGTCTGGACGGCGTCGTAGCGCTCACGGTTGAACCGCCTGTCGACCCCTGCCTGGACGCGGCGGAGCAGCGGACGAAATGCGGCAGCGGCCGCGAGAGTCGCTGCCGCGACCGCTAGTGAAGAGGAGTTAGGCACCAGCCGGGTGACGAGTGCGACGACGACGCCATACGTCGCCGCCAACAGACCCGTCACCACGCCGTACGAGGTGGTGCGCGAGATGATGCGCTCAATGTCGTACAGCCGATACTTGAGCACAGCAACGCAGATTGACAGTGGCAATAGGCAGAACGAGAGCAGTGCCAAGGTCTGGAGCGCAGACAGCAACGGTGGCGCCTCTGACCCCCAGTCGTACCGAATGGAGGCCACCAGCGTGACGCTGTACAACACGCCGATGATGGCTGCCGCCCAGGTGATCCAACGAATCTGCTCGCGTTCCACTGATGTTGCCCGGCGGAACCGCAGAACAAGCGAGAACACACTGATCCCGATGACGACGGGCAGCAGCAGGACGAATGCGGCGGCCCAACTCATCCAGGAGAGGTAGAAGGCGTTTGTCGCGCCGTCCTCTGTCACCGCACCCCCTGTCGTCACGGCAAAAGCGAGCACGAGAAGGTAACAGAACGAGGCTGTTGAACAGCGCTTCCACCACGGGGAGGGCAGCAAAGATCCGTTGGGAAAGCGCAGCAGGAGCTGGGTCCCCATCAGGCCGAGTGGGATCACCCAGCCGCCTTCGAAGGAGGTAATGAATGCTGCGGACCACGAAGTGCCAATAATCAGCAGTAGCCAGGCGAGGAAGTTGTTCGGCAGCTTGAGGGTCAACAGCCCCCCCGGCAGGACGAATGAGGCCAGCAACACGACACTGCCAACGTCCTGGACGCTGTAGCCGAAGACCAGGATCACGCTGATCACGGCCACATTGAAGACGATGAGCACCCAGGCGACCGCCTGGCGCAGGCTGCCCCGGTTCATCGTTGACTCCTTAGATCTGTGGCCCCCAGAATCTAACGGCCACCGTTCCGGGATCGTTACGAGGACACAGCCCCAAGGACACCAGCCACGCTGGGATCGCTAACGTGTCGATCAGCCGATGGTCCCGGCTAGCTGCTCGAGTCGGTCGAGGAAGGGCAACTGACCAGCAATCAGCTTCTGTCGCGCGGGCGACAGCCGCATCCACTCGGCGCGGTCGACCTCGGGGAACTCACCGACTCTGCCCGAGCGCGGCGGCCACTCCATCGTGAACGTGTTGCTGTGCACCGCGTCGATCTCGAAGTCTGCTGCGATGGCGTACCCGGTGACCAGCTTGCCGCTCGGTTGCCGAAACTGTCCGAGAAGAGCGGACGGGCCAGTGGGGGGTGGCTGCCCGATCTCCTCCTCCCATTCGCGTAGTGCGGTTTCCCACGGGTCCTCATCACCGGAGTACTCACCCTTGGCCAAGGACCAGGCTCCGTCGTCCTTGGTCGCCCAGAACGGCCCACCGGGATGGACGAGGAAGACCTCGAGCCATTCGCTCCTCCAGCGAAAGGGCAGAAGTCCGGCGCTCAGCTTGGGCACGTCAGCGGTAGAGCACGAAAGGATCACCGCGGCGCGGCTCGACACGGATCGTCGCACCGGGCGGGACGATCGCCGCTCGAGTGTCGTAGTCGGCCTCGCCGGCACGCGTCCAGGTGTGACCGCCGACTTTCCACCAGAACGGCTCGTCGACAACGAAGACTCGACCGAGGTGTCGGGGGAGGCGGCACGACGCGGTAAGGACTGCGCCCGGCGTCTTGCAGCGCACGCCTACGACGTTGCCGCTCCGGAATTTGACCAGAGCGACGTAGGCCTTGCCCCACACGACGTTTCGCACCAGTACGCGCTCCCCACCGGCCAGCCTGGCCTGCAATGGAGAACCATCGAGCCGGACGTTGAGAGAGACCCGCTGATTCGTCCAGGTCCGTGCGAGACGTGATGCCTCACGGCCGCTGGTGTAGGCCGGCTCCCATGGGCGGATCCGCAGGGGCCCCGATGATTGATGACCCTCGAAATAGAGGCTGAGCGGCTCGTGGTGGGGGAAAGAGTGAGCCCAGGTGAAGCCCAGTGAGCTGCCCTCCAGAATCGGAAAGTTCACCAAGCCCTCCGGCTGCTTGAACGAGACGATCGCGGTATCGCGGAGCACCTTCTCGGACGGAGTCACCAGGCTGTAGCCAGCCGTGCCGAAGTCAACAACGCGCCGTTCCGAGCTGCGGACGAGGTCGCTGCGCCTGCTGTACTTCGGCCCGAGGACACCGTCGCGTAGATGTGTCGGGTAGGCGGTGTCAAAGAGCACGAGATGACGTTGCGTGTCGCTGGTCCACATCCCGGTTACCAGCCCGGCGTCTTCTGGGAAGGTGGCAGATTCGCCCTGGCTAACCGGGAACCAGGCATCTGCGGCGAGGATGGTTCCGTCGGAGTCGAACCAAACGCCAACCCCGACGGGCAGCGAGACACCTTGAACGATGGTGGTCTGTCCATCGCGTGTGTCCGTGGCGTACTGGACGACATAAGCTACGGCTCCGCTGGGCGTGGCTACCGCGAATGCGACAACAGCCGTGCCGTCGAGGGAGATGCGCGGAGCCTCGATCCGGTTGCGCGCCTTGTCTGTCGCAGCATCGACAAGGGCGGTATCCCCGACGAGGTCGCCTCGCGGCTCGGCCTCGTACCACCGCTCAAGGAGCGCGACGCCTGGGCCGTAGTCGGCGGGACCCGCCGCAACCCCGCTGGCGGTGTTCAGTGCGCCGCCGGCCAAGATGGCTGCAAGGCCTGCGGCCGCCGCCATTCGTCGCATGCTGAAACCTTACGGAACACGTCCACGGGAAGTGAAGCGTGGAGGGCGGCGTTGTCGACATCGTTACCAAGCCGAAGCAGTTCTGTGACTGACGCCGACGCCAAATGAATCCAGATGTACGGCACCGCCTGGTGCCCCGACTGTCAGCGAGCCAAGCAGTTCCTGAGCGAGCAACGCATTCCGTACGCGTTTACCGACGTCGACGCGGATCCGGCAGGACGCGAAGTGGTTGAGCGTGTCAATGACGGCAAGCTGATCATTCCGGTTCTGGTCTTCGAGGACGGCAGCACGCTGGCCGAGCCAACCAACGCCGACCTGGCCGCCAAGCTCGGGCTTCGCACCGAGGCACAGCACCGCTTCTATTCACTGCTCGTTGTCGGGAGTGGCGTGGCTGGACTCACGGCTGCCATCTACGCGGCCCGTGAGGGGATCCCCACACTCGTGATCGAGTCGGGTGCGGTCGGTGGAACCATTGGTATCACCGACCAGGTGGACAACTTCCCAGGCTTCCCGGACGGAGCTGCGGGCGCGGAGTTCGCCGATCGGCTTCGGCGGCAGGCGGAGCGGTTCGGCGTCGAGATCCTCTCGGCCACTGATGTTGTA
>JAJAYM010000237.1 GCA_027117675.1 Actinomycetes bacterium
CGTAAAGCCCGAGTGGGCAGCCGACGTGCGTGCAGATCTTGGAGAAGCAGAGAATTCCCTCGAATGACCACGGCTCCTGACCCTCGGGCGTCTGGTCGGCAACGATCTCGTCGGGATCCATCCTGATCAACATCACCGCTGACTTGGCGAGCTCGTTGAGGTTGCCTTCCTCTTCCATGACGAGCTCGATGCCCTCGGGGACGGCGCTGATGAAGCTGCCGACCTCAAGGTCTTCCGGTCGGATCTTCTGGTGGGTCTCAGCGATCAGGATGGGTATGCCCGCTTCCCACATTGTCTTGCGAAGAACGGTGCCGGGGAGCGGGCCGAGGTCGCGGAGCAGCACAATCGCCGGCAGACCAGCCAGCCCGAGAGCGGCCGCCATGCTGCCCAGGATGAACGGGCGGCGCTTGACGCCGCTCTCGTCGATCCCGCGACGGTACTCGTCCAGGAGGGCGTCCCGATGCTCAGCCTCGGACGCCTCCGGGGAGCGTTCCTGGACGACCTCGACGTCGGGCATCAGCTTCTTGGCCCAGTGGATCGCCGCCGCCCCGATGAGGAAGAGCGAGAGCCCCATCGTGATACCGAGCAGCAGGTTGGACGCATTGGTGGTGCCGAAACCTGGAAGCGGAATCTCTGCGTCGATGGGTGTGGCGACGTACGCGACGATGAAGGCGGCGCTTGCCAAGCCAGAGGCAAGGAACAGGAAGCCAACCTGGCGCTCGGCTCGCTTGGCGGCCCGTGGGTCGACGTCGGCGCGACGCGGCTTGTGCTCAGGCAGGTCGCCTGAGCCGTGGGGTTCGATGCTCACTTCGCCTTGACTCCGATCCAGATAGCAACCGCGATGAGGGCGCCGAGCCCTACGGTCCAGACCACGATGCCCTCGGTGACCGGACCGAGACGGCCTGCGTCGATGCCGCCGGAGTTCGGAGTCTCGCGTAGGGCCTCGATGTAGCCGATGATCGCCCGCTTGTCTTCTTGGCGCAGTGTGGTGTCGGGGAAGTTCGGCATATTCTGCGGGCCGAGGAGCATCGCCTGGTAGACGTTGCGTGGCTCGGTCTCGGTCAACGACGGCGCGTACTTGCCATCGGTGAGCGTTCCGCCTTCCCCGGCGAAGTTATGGCAGGACGCGCAGTTGGCGCGGAAGAGCTGGCCACCGAGGGCGATCTCCTCGGGCGTGATGCCGGTGGTGTCGTACATGTCGGGGGTGGGGATCTCTGGACCCGGAGCGAGTGAGGCGATGTAAGCAGCCAATGCTGCGGTCTCTTCATCGGAGTAGATAGGGGGTTTGCGTTTGGCCTGCGCGCCGGGGGCTGCCAGCGGCATGCGTCCGGTCGAGACGTTGAAGTTGACCGACGCCGCGCCGACGCCGATCAGGGTGGGGCCAGCGATCGTGCCGTCCGGCTGAAAGGCACCATCAGCGTTGAGGCCGTGGCAGGTGGAGCACCCTACGAGGAAGAGTTCTCGTCCCTCCTCGATCTGGGTCGTCGAGGCAGTGGGGGTGGTCGCCTCGGCTCGCATGGACCCCGACGCCACGGCGTACATGCCACCGACGGCGATCAGTGCCAGAAACAGCAGGAGTGCCGTGGCCCAGGGGCTGCGGCGCCTGGCGAGCAGAAAAGTCACGAGAGTCCCCTGGAGAGTGGCTACTGGATGAAGTAGATCGTTGCGAAGAGAGCGATCCACACGACGTCGACGAAGTGCCAGTAGTAGGACACGACGATGGCGCGGGTGGCTTGGTCGTGGTCGAACCTGCGAGCTATGTAGGTCGTCATCAGAACGAACAGGAAGGCGATCAGTCCGCCCGTCACGTGTGCCGCGTGGAAACCGGTCGTGAGGAAGAAGACCGAACCGTAGGGATCGGAGCTGAGGGTGAGGCCCCCGTGCACCAGTTCGGTGTACTCGAACACCTGTCCGCCAACGAAGACCGCACCCATCAGGTAGGTGATCACGAACCACTTGCGCAGCCCCTGAACGTCACCGCGCTCAGCGGCGAAGACGCCCAGCTGACAGGTCAATGATGAGGCCACCAGCACGACGGTGTTGATGGAGGCGAAGGCGATGTTGAGGTGCACGTCCTCCGGTGGCCACGCGTCCGGGAGGGTGACCTGTCGCACGGTGAAGTACATGGCGAACAGGGCGGCGAAGAACATCAACTCTGATGAGAGCCAGACGATCGTTCCTACGGCGACGAGATTGGGCCGGTTGGGCGCCTGGATCTGGGCTGGCTCGGCCACTGATGCTGTCGACACAGTCCCGATTATGCCGACTCCGAGCCCGAAGCGCTTCCAGGGGGCGGACTTTCTCGGTGGGGTGTTGCCAGCATCACATGATCGACCGGCGCAAACGGTCTTTTGCCGATCGGCGGAAGGGGCGTTTGGCTCGTAGGGTCGCGGTCATGTGGGACATCTTTCGGCGCCGCAAAACTCCGCCGGAGTTGGACCTGGTCGATGACGGGTCGTTCGAAGTGGTGGCCGAGTCGCTTGACCCGGCATCGTCGGACTCGGCCGTTCTGGACGAGGCCGAGCGCGCTGGTGTCGCTCTGGACCGGCCCTTGGTACTTCGCCATCGGGTAGGAGTCCCGGAGGAGGCGGTGGCTGCCGCGCTGGAGCAGTTCGCTGTGGAGGGATATCTGGCTCAGGCTGCCGACCGGGCGAGCAACCACGATCAGGGCAGCCTGGTCGCGCTTCGGGCCGACAAGACAGTGACGGCGACCGGTCTGGGCGTGGCGCAGGAGCGCGCCAGGGTGGCCGGGATGGTGGCTCGCCTCGGAGGTGACGTGCACGGCTGGCAACTGCTGGCGCCCCCGGCGACACCTGTTGGCCTGGCTGGCTACGATCGAGGCGACCGATGAGTCGCCGGCGCTAGGGCGGTGGCCAGACCCGAAGTTGGGGAGCCGCATGGCCGATGACGCGTTGACCGTGCTGGTGTACAGCGACGACCGCAACACCCGCGACCAGGTGCGCCTGGCGTTGGGGCGGCGTCCGGCGTCCGACCTGCCGCCGGTGGAGTTCGTCGACGTCGCCACCGACTGGGCCGTCATGGACCGGCTGCGCGGTGGAGACATCGACCTGGCCATCCTCGACGGCGAAGCTGTTCCGGCTGGCGGCCTCGGGGTCTGCCGGACGATCAAGCAGGAGGTCTTCCAGTCTCCGCCGGTCCTGCTGCTCATCGCACGCCCCGATGACCGTTGGCTCGCCTCGTGGTCGCGGGCTGACGGCGTCGTGGCACACCCGCTAGACCCGATCGCGACCGCTGCCGCTGCCGCCGGGCTGCTCCGCGCCCGGGTGGCGGCGGGCGCTGCTACCGCCAGTTCCTGATCAGGTGAGCGTGGGGACGCCGACCTGGGCGGCGGTGATCGGGGCGCTGATTCGACGCGAAGACCTCGATGCCACGTCCGCTCAGTGGGCCATGGGCGAGGTGATGGCTGGCAACGCGAGCCCGGCGCAGATCGCGGCGTTTGCGGTCGCGCTGCGGGGCAAGGGCGAGACGGCCGCCGAGATGTCCGGGTTGGCCGAGGCCATGTTGGCGGCGGCCCACCGCATCGATGTTCCGGGACCGGCTGTCGACATCGTGGGGACCGGCGGGGACCGTTCCCACTCGGTGAACATCTCCACGATGGCGGCGCTGGTCGTCGCCGGAGCGGGCGTGCGCGTTGTCAAGCACGGGAACCGGGCAGCCTCGTCGGACTGCGGCACCGCGGACGTCCTGGAAGAGTTGGGCGTGGCGCTCGGTCTGACGCCGGCGCAGGTGGCGGCGGTGGGCGCCGACGTCGGCATCACCTTCTGCTTCGCCCAGGTCTTTCACCCTGCCATGCGGCACGCCGCTGCGGCCCGTCGTGAGATCGGGGTGCCGACGTCGTTCAACTTCCTCGGGCCGTTGACGAACCCGGCCCAGCCGGTGGCTCAGGCGATCGGTTGTGCTGACTTGCGGATGGCGCCGGTGATGGCGCAGGTCTTCGCCGAGCGCGGGGCGTCCGCCCTGGTCTTTCGCGGTGACGACGGGCTCGACGAGCTCACGGTGTCGACCACCTCGTCGGTGTGGCGCGTCATCGACGGTCAGGTGGAAGCGAGCACGCTCGATCCAGCTCGGTTCGCGATAGCGTCGGCGCCGATCGAGGCGCTGCGAGGAGGCGACCGGCAGCACAACGCTGGCGTCGTCCGGGCGTTGCTGTCAGGTGAGGAGCGCGGACCGATCAGGGACGCGGTTGTGCTGAACGCATCGGCCGCGCTGGCGGCCCTCGACGCTGCGACCGGGTCCGGTGGTGGCGGTGCTGCTGGTGCGGGTGGTGCGGGTGCGGGTGGTGCTGGTGCGGGTGGTGCATTGGAGGACGC
>JAJAYM010000238.1 GCA_027117675.1 Actinomycetes bacterium
ACACCGTCGATGAGGAGGTCGCGTTCTTGGCGTAGGTACTCCATCGTGTTACTAGCAAAGGCCTCAAGCTGAACCGATAAACCGGCTCGCGCTTCGTCCATCGACTTCTGCACTGAGGCGGCATCGAGGAGCTGCCCCTCGGCGACAACGCCTCCCTCATGGAGCAACCGGGCGCCGTCCAACACCACAGCGTCGCCATCGTGCAGTCGGCCGAAGACATCGGGGCCGACCGCGTCCAAGAGTGGGATCCCGGCTTCGACGAGGATTCCCGGCCCGAGGTTGGGGTAGCGGCCACTGATGCTGGCCGAGGCGTTGACGACAGCAGACGGAGCGCAGGCGAGCAGACCCTCAGCCGCAACGCGGTCGATGTCGAGGTGGTCGATCACCGCAACCTCACCGGGCCGAAGACGCTTGGTGAGGTCTTTGGTGCGCTTGTCGAGGCGGGCCAGTCCTCGTGGTTCAGGTCCTTCGACCTGACTCGATCGGCGGAGCATGGACAGGCGCATCTGGTCATCTTGCCAGAGCAACCGCCCTCAGCCGGCAAACGCGCTGGTCCGGCGCCTGCTCGGCTTTGGCGAATCAGCGTTGGAGGAGCAGCGCGTCAACGGTCACTGTCGGGCGAACACTGCCTGACCGATTGACGATCACGACCGAACTGGCGGTGCCCAAGGGCAACTTGGTGGCCCAAACGACCTCCTGAACATGGCGTTTGGCCGAGTAAAGACTCACCGTGTCGACGACCCGACCGTTGACGATCACATCCGCGCGCCCGCGGGTCGGGCCCGTTGAGGCCACCCATGCAACCGATCGACCCTCCACCGTGGCCTTGAGGCGATCCCCCTGGTGGGTACTGCGCCATTGCGAGTCATCCATCGCCGCGCCATCGGCAGTACGTCGCCAGCCGTCAGATCGCCGGGTATCACCCCACGGGACGGGTGACACGTAGCCATCTCGAACGGTGTACGTCGTGCGACCGACGCCGTCGTAGAGCCAGAGGCGCCAAGCAACCGACGACTCGGGCTCGACGGTGAAGTCGAAGCTGGTGCGGCCGGGTCCGGTGCTGTAGCAACAGTCTGGAGTCGGACCAATCCTGACCTGGGACAGTCCGGTGCCAACATCAGTACCGGTCCACGTATAGCGCATCGGGTATCCGTCGTCGGTCACTTGCCCGCGGCGGAGCAGCAGGAGCGTAAATGAGGTAAAGGTCGGCGAGACCTTGTCGACGACGACGTCCAGGGAATGCGCGGCTGACTGCCGATTACCGATGGCGTCGAGCGCCACGACTTCCACGACGTGTTCACCCTCGAAAACATCGATCCGCCGGGTGATCGTGGAGTGTCCATCGGCATCTGATACGACCCGGACCACGACCCCGTCAACGATCACTTCATACGAGACAGCAGAGGTCTCGTCGACCGTGGACTCCCATGACACGTAGATGTTGTTGTAGGGAGCGGCCACCAAGTAACCGGTCTGGTATTCCCCCGCGCCAGCAATGATGTCGAACGGACTGGGCGGCGTCGTGTCGCCACTGGCGAAAGCGGGTGGAGCACCCAGCGCCGCCAGCACCAGGGCGGCACTGAGCAGCAGGGCTGGAATCACCTCCCCATGCTCGTTCGACTTCTTCTGCACGCCGGTCGATACCGCGTCAGGGCACCCGATTGGACCAGCCGGCTCACCCGGCTGGCTCAGGCCAGCTACCTGGCCGCTCGGGCCACCGCGAGCAACTCCTCAGCGTGGGCCTGCCCACTGCTTGAATCGGCGAGGCCAGCGAGCATCCGGGTCAGCTCTTTGACTCGGGCCTCATCGTCGAGCTGACCGAGACCGCTAGAGGTGATGTCGCCCTCGGTGGACTTGCGCACGACCCAGTGCTGGTCGGCGAAGGCGGCCACCTGCGGGAGATGCGTCACCACGAGCACCTGGCGGGTTTTGCCCAGTTGACCGAGTCGGCGACCCACCTCAACGGCCGCAGCACCACCAACACCGGCATCGACCTCGTCGAAGACAAGGGTGGCGACCGGGTCGACGTCGGCCAACACCACTTCAAGAGCGAGCATCACCCGAGAGAGCTCCCCTCCACTCGCACCCCGCTGGAGGGGGATGAGGCCTCCGCCGCGATGCGGGCGAAGGAGGTACGCGACCTCATCGAGACCGGTAGCTGCTGGTTCGCGACCGCGTCGCACCTCGACGATCAGTTCCGCATCGGGCATCGCCAGGGCGGCGAGCTCTGCGGTCACCGCTGTTGACAGTCGCCCGGCTACTGCCGAGCGTTTTTCGCTCAGGTCTTCTGCCGAGCGATTCCAGGCTTCGGTCGCACGCTCGATCAATCCCTTGAGTTCAGCTATCCGGTCGTCGGTGCCAACCACCGAAGCCAGCCGCTCCTCGGCGTCCGTCGCCCACGCGAGAACATCGGTGAGTGCTGGGCCGTACTTGCGCATCACGGTCGTGAGCTGGGCGCGTCGATCCTGAAGGGCAGCGAGTCGAATGGGGTCGGCCTCGACGCCGTTGCCATAACCAGTCGTGTCACTGGCCAGATCGGCAAGGAGGTAAGTCACGTCGGCGAGCCGCACCGCGACAGCATCCAGGCGCGCGTCGTGCTGCCGCACGACGTCAAGGGTGCGCTGCAGGTCGGCCAGCTGCGCGACAACGCCACTGTCGTCGTCGGAGAGAGCGGCCGCGACGCTGAGCGCTGCCTGCTTCAGTTCGACCGCGTTGGCAAGCCGCAGCTCTTCGTCCTGCAGGGCGGTGTCCTCCCCTTGGACCGGCCTGACGGCGTTGATCTCGGCAAGGCCAAAACGCAGAGCATCCGCCTCACGGAGACGCTCCTGGTGGTGGCCGAGTAGGTCGGCGCGCTCGGCTCGCATCGACTGGAGTTGGATGAAGCCGCGGCCGACTTCATCGACCAGCGGAAGCAAGCCGCCGAAACTGTCGAGCAGGTCACGCTGCCTTGCTGGCGCGGCAAGATGACCCTGGTCGTGCTGTCCGTGGATCGAAACGAGCCCGAGACCTACCTGACCGAGCAGCCCAACCGGAACGGCAGCGCCGCCGAGTGCTGCGCGGGAGCGACCACCGGACGCTATCGTGCGCACCACCGTCAGGGTCCCCTCCTCGAGCTCGCCGCCGGCGTCCCGCACCCGACCAGCGACCTCCCCGCCAGGATCAACGGTGATGTGGGCGGTGATCTGAGCACGCGTCGCACCCGTTCTGACCAACTCGGCGGACGCTCGCTCACCCAGCAGGAGCTGCAGGCTGGTGACCACCATGGTCTTGCCGGCTCCGGTCTCACCCGTCAGCACCGTGAGTCCTGGCTGTAGATCGAGGTCAGCGCTTTCAATCACGCCGAGGCCGGTAAGGCTCAGTGAGGTGATCACTGGGGGCTCCCGGCCTCCGGTGCGGCCTCGCGCCTGGACCTATCTCGATCGACGGTCCAGCCCTGTACCGGAAGCCCGAACTTGGCAACGAGGCGTGCAGTGAACGGGGTCGTTTCCACCCGAGCAAGGAGCACCGGCTGATCACTGCGGCGGACCGAGACGCCCGCTCCCGGGGGCAGGTCAAGCCCTCGACGGCCATCAGCTGACAGCACCGCGGGGGCGCTCCTCGGCAGGAGGTCGATCCGAATGACCGACGACGGAGCGATCACCAACGGTCGGGCGAAGAGAGCATGCGCGGAGAGCGGGACGACCAGGAGTGCGTCAACCTCAGGCCACACGACTGGACCCCCGGCCGAAAAGGCGTACGCAGTCGATCCGGTTGGGGTCGCGCACACCACGCCGTCGCAGCCCCACCTCGACAGCCGTCGGCCGTCGACTTCCACGCCGACTTCGATCATCCGGGAGCGCGACGCCTTTTCGACAGCGATTTCGTTCAGCGCCCAGTTACGGTGTCGTATCTGCCCATCGATCTCGATCTCAACTTCGACGGCGACTCTAGGTTCGACCGTGTAGTCCTTGGCGACGATTTGCTCGGCCACCCGATCCAGGTCGTGTTGCTCGGCCTCGGCGAGAAACCCCACCCGTCCCACGTTGATCCCGAGCAGGGGCGTGCGGCCTGCTCGGGCCAGTTCGGCCCCGCGCAAGATGGTGCCGTCACCGCCAACGACGACGACGAGCTCGACCGTCTCGGCACCGCTCCAAGCTCCGACTCTGGAGACCGCCAACTCAGCCGCCTCATCGGCTGGAGCCACGACGTCGATGCCTTCGGTCTGGAGGCGGGTGACCAGGCGTCGAGCCGTTTCAGTCGCCGACGGGCGACCGGTGTGTGTCACGAGCAGGATTTGACGCGTCTCGTCCGTCATGCCGGTCCCTCCTCGATCGCTCGATCAACCTCCGGGGTCCAACGGCCGCGCACCTCGGCGTAGCCACAGAAAGTACTCGACATTGCCTGCTGGGCCGGGCAATGGGCTCGCCGTAACGCCTTCAGCTCCCCATCCGGCGTCGGCGGCGGCCTGCCCGACGGCCAGGACCGCGTCGCGGCGCTGCCGTGGATCTCTGACGACGCCCCCCGAAGGGAGTGCAGCTTTCCCCACCTCGAACTGCGGCT
>JAJAYM010000239.1 GCA_027117675.1 Actinomycetes bacterium
ATGGCTTACTTAGGTGGGCACATGCGCTGGCTCAACAACCCTTACAAGGGTGATGCTGCCGGTTCGGGCGCCTGGCCCACCGAGGGCCTAGCGGTCGTAGACACCCGCAACGGTCTGCCGTTCAGCTGGAATCCTGGGCGCGAACGTGGCCTGGGTGTCTTCGACTTCTTGCCGACCGAGTCGATGCTGTGGGCCGTCTCGGACACCAACACGTGGGCCGGCGAGTTTCGGCAGCGCTTGGCAGCCTTCCCGTTCGATGGGGGGTTCACCATCCCGCCGGACGAAATCGGCCGCCTTCCCGGTGACGTTTGGCAGCTCGGATCCATTTCTGGCGCGGGGCTGAACGACCAGAGGATGAGCGGGTTCGACGGCACTGACGTCAACGCCCAGACCACCGCACTCGGTGACGAGAGCTGGAACGAGGTGACCGGTGCATTCGCAGTCGACGACACCGTCTACGCAACGTGGAGCAACGGCACATTCACCGCGCAGCCGTATGACGGGGTCAGCTTTGGTTCGCCAAGCCTCATAGACCTTTACGCCGGTGACCCATCGACGTCTGGCTACGCGAACAACTTCATCAACGACCTCGCGTTGATCACGGGATTGTTCTACGACCCGGTGCGAGCGCGCATCTACTACACGATGCAAGGATCGCCGGCGCTTTTCTGGCGGCCCTTCACCCCCGAGAGTCAGGTGGTTGGGGCCGCGCGTCGCACGCTGCCGAAGGTAAGTGCGTTGAGCCCCAAGAGGGTGCAGGGAATGTTCCTGACCAGTGGGCAACTGCATTTCGCCGACCGAACGACCGGTGTGCTCAAGCGGATCGAGTTCGACGACAACCGACTAGTAGGAACCGCGACCGTCGTCAACAGCGCGGTCGACTGGCGCGCCAATGCACTGCTCCTGTCTAGTCAGTGGGCGACGCTGGCACCCAACGCAACGCCCGTCGCGGCCTTCTCAGCAATGTGCACTGGTCTGACCTGTGACGTCGACGCATCCAACAGCAGTGACGCCGACGGCGGCATCGTCGACTACAGCGTTGACTACGGAGACGGCACCGTGGCGTCGGGCGTCAACAGCCAGCACCAGTACGTTGCTGACGGCACTTACACCGTCACCGTCACGGTCACCGACAACCGGGGCGCGGCGAGCAGTGAGTTACGCACCGTCAGTGTCGCCAGACCAGTCAACATCGATCCGAGTGCCGTGTTCTCCGTTGGCTGCTGGGGTCTTGAATGTGACGTGGATGCGTCGGCGTCCACCGACTCGGACGGCAACATCGTCGCGTACGACTGGGACTTTGGAGGCTCGTCGACGGGATCGGGCCCGACCACGAGCCATGTGTTCGCGATCGAAGGTACCTACTCAGTTTCGGTGACGGTCACCGACGACCGCGGTGGCGTCGATACAGCAACCCAAGAGGTCGTCGTCAACGCGATACCTACCTCGATAGCCTTTCGAGCGGCAGACAGTGCTGACGGTGGCAATGGAAGCCTGCCATCGGTGGCGATACCGGCGGCCACGCAGGTGAGCGACCTCATGCTGCTCTTCATCAGCAATGCGACGAGCCGCATCGCCGATACCCCCAGTGGATGGACCGATCTAGGAGCTCATGCGGATGACGACCTGCGCACCCAGGTGTTTTGGCGGTTCGCCTCAGTTGAAGATCTCGGCACCGTAGTAAGTGCTCGACTCCGTGATGTTGACGGCCTGGCGCAGTCAGCACCGAACACCTCGATGATCGCTGTCTACTCCGGGGTCGATGCGCCGCCGGTGGTTGACGCCGCTTCGGCGTCTGAGGGGACGACGGTGAACGGTGGAGTGACCGACCACACCACGCCGCACGTCATGGTTCCGGCGAACGGTCAGTGGCTGGTGTCGTACTGGGCCGACCGCTCAGCGTCGCTGACTACCTCGTGGACTGCTCCGAGTGGCGAGTTGCTGCGAGCCGAAGAGTTCAGCAGCGGTAGCAGCTCGCGCGCTGCATCACTTCTGACCGACGGTGGTGGTCCGATCCGGGCCGGGATGCGCGGCGGATTGACGGCGACAGCCGACGGAGCGTCACGCAAGGCCACGATGTGGTCGATCGTGCTGCGCACTCGGTAGTTGACTACGGCAATGAGCGGAGCCGTCGCCCTCCTTCGTTCCTGTCACCCTGGGCCGACGGCCGCCGTCACGGTGATTGCGGCTCTGCTCGGTGTCTCAGCAGGCCTCTCCGGCGGGCTGCTGCTGGCGGTGATTGCGGCGGTGCTGGTCGGGCAGCTGTCGATCGGCTGGTCGAACGACTGGCTGGACGCCGGTCGTGACGCCGCAGCTGGACGAACAGACAAGCCGGCGGCGACGGGGTTGGTCGAGCCGTCAACCCTGCGGGCGGCTGCCCTCTGGAGCGGGGCATTGTCGGCACCGATCTCGTTGGCGACCGGATGGGGTGGTGGCTGGCATCTGCTGCTGGTGGCATCCGGCTGGGCGTACAACCTTGGCCTGAAAGGGACCGCCTGGTCGCCGGTGCCCTACGCCGTCGGATTTGCGGCCCTCCCGGTGTATGTGACGGCGGTCGCGGGCGTCGGCGCGCCGTGGTGGGTACCGGCCTCGGGGGGGACGCTCGGCGTTGCGGCCCATTTCGCCAACGCCGCACCTGACGTCGAGCAGGATCGTGCGTTCGGCATCCGGGGGCTGCCGCAGCGGATCGGTGCGCGCAGCTCACTCGTCGTCGCTCTTGCCTTGCTGGGCTGTGTGGGTGGTGTCCTATTGACTCAGATCGGGTTGAACGGCCTGAGTCTGGTTCTTGCCTTCGCGCTGGTAGCGCTCCCGCTGATCGTTGGCACGACCCTGATCGTGCAAGACCGCATCGGCCGGCCCGCCTTCACCGTCGTGATGGTGGCCGCCGTCCTGGACGTTGCGCTTCTGCTGGCCGCCGCATAACGATTTCAACAAGCACGTCCGAGCGTCACCGAAGATCGACTTCTTGGTGTACGGTCGCCCTGCCGACGCGGGGGCAAGAGGTCCCCGTGCGGTCGTCTACTGGGGGTCGACGTGCGCAACGGCCGACTGTTTTCTGCCGCGATTGTGACTTCGTTGGGTGCGGCGCTGTTGGTGCCAGCCACGGCCGGAGCCGATAGCACCAGCTTCCCACCCACGATCGACGCCATCGTGCACGGAGACCTCACTGAGTACCAGTGGATGCTGCCAGCGGTGAATGCCGCAGCGGCGCACACCGAGGCGACCGGCGCCGGCGTCACGGTTGCCGTGATCGATACCGGTGTCGACGCCACGCACCCCGACCTCGAGAACAACGTCGTCCCCGGCGCCTTCATCCAGCGCAACGAAGAGACCAAAGACTTCGAGTTGGTCCCGTCGACCACCGTGGAAGAGACGTCAGACGACTGGTACTTCCACGGCACGCACGTGTCCGGGATCATCGCTGGCGACGACGACGGTGATGGGATCACCGGAATCGCCCCAGACGCAATGATCATGCCGATCCACACCTTTCCTCGTCGTGACTACATCCGTACCATCCAGTTCTGGAAGCTCGTCGCCGAGTCGATCGACTACTCCGTTGCTCAGGGCGCCGACGTGATCAACATGTCCCTGGGCGGTCAGTCAAGCGGCATCGTGCCGACTGACAACAGCGAGAAGTACCTCGAAGCCATTGGCATCCTCTGCGATGCAGTCGACAACGCCAAGGCGGCCGGCACCGTGGTAGTTGCCTCCGCCGGTAACAGCGGTAGTTGGGGTAATCCCGAGAACGTCCCGGCCTCGTGTGACGGAACCTTCACCGTGGCAGCGCTGGCGCCTAGTCTCGACCGCACGTATTGGTCGTCCTTCGACGCAGCCGTCGACATCGCTGCTCCAGGCGAAGACATCTTGTCGGCGGACTCCACCGTCGCCGATCGTTCGTCGACGCCGCATGTCTTCGCCAGTGGGACATCGATGTCGTCCCCAGTTGTTGCCGGTGTCGCGGCGCTGGTAGCCGAGCAGCACCCCTCGTGGACCCCTGACCAGATCCAGGACAGGATCACGTCCACGGCCAAAGACCTCGGTGTCACGGGCCGTGACCCCAACTACGGCTGGGGGATTGTCGACGCAGCCAACGCGGTGGGTGCTGTCGCGCCGACACCGAAGCCGCAGAACTTTTTTGCCACCTGGTACGAGTCGTCGTGGGGCGGCAAGTACGGTGAGTCGGTGATCGGCTGGATGACTCCGTCAGCAGATGCGGTCACCGGCTACACGGTCGAGGTCTACACCGACACGACAATGTCGACCTACAACGTCGATGGCCAGACGGTGCGCGCAGATGTGCTGCTGCCACCCGGTGCCTGGTACACGGTTACCGCACACACAACGTCCGGTGACGTCACGTCGTATCCCCGTTCGCGTCACGCCCGCGATGGCGGCGACCGCCCAGCGAACCTGCGGGACGCCTCGATGAAGCGCAACGGTGACACGATGACGTTTGAGTGGGATCGCCCCAGGAAGAAGGAAGACGTCGACGTCATCCGCGCGTACATCAACCTCTCCGGAGGTGGCGGCGTCTCAGAGAAGATCAAGATCGACCAGAGCGAGCCGTTCCCGACGAACATGAAGGTCAAGTTGCCGGCGCGGGCTCGTTCGTATGACGCTTACGGCTACCTCGTGCTCTACAACAAGGATGAGAGTGGCGTCGTCGTCGGCGTCAACGGAATGCGCGTCAAGCCAGCGTCGCCAGCGATCTACGGCTCGCACGTCAAGTCGATCGACAAGGCTGGAGCGCGGGCCGTCGAGGTTACCGGCGCCATGAGCCGCCTCAACGCTCAGCGGGCCTGTGGCAAGAGCAACTGCTCGGGCGAGTCTGCGGTTCTCGTCGTCGACAGGGGCAAAAACAACCAGCGGATCAACGTGCTGTTCACCTCGCGCGGCGTGTTTCACGAGATGGTGAAGGTCGACCGCGGAACTGATGCGCTCCGACTGCGCATCGTGGGACCGAAGCAGCTCGACAGCGGACCCTTCACCAGGGTCCAGGTCGGTGGCGGCGGCGGCGGCGGCGGTGATAGGTGTCGGGGCTGTTAGTCAGCCCCAACACCACCGCTGACTGCCATCGTTACCTGAGACGAACGGCTCAGAGCAGCTGCAAGGGGAAAACCTCCATCGGGACCGCCATGGGCACGCCGAGTTGCGCGCCAGCTTGGCGGGCCATCCCTTCGAGCATCTCGGAGGGATCGGGGGCCTCCGGTCCGAGGCCGGTCAGGTACGCATGGTGCTCACGTAGCGATGCCAGACCGGCTTCGAAAGAGTCGGTCACCTCAACAGCGTGGTGACCGTCGGGCGATCCAGCGGCCCAGACCTGTCGGACGCCGGCCCAAGGCTCGAGACCGGCCGCGAGCAGATCGCGGAAGACCCATCGGTTACCGGCATCGCGAGCGGCGTCGAGGGCCGCTCGTCCACCAGAAATGTGGTCGGCCTGGTTGAGCATCAC
>JAJAYM010000240.1 GCA_027117675.1 Actinomycetes bacterium
GTGTGAGTCGCCGTGGGGAAACAGCCGGTGACGGTCTCGTTACAGATCCCTAACGGTCCGCGCTGCCGCGCTGCCGCGACGAGGTGAGCGCGGCCACAAGTACAACCTCGACGGCGTCGTCTACGGCAGCCTCGGTCGCACCCGGCGTATGCACCATGTACCAGCTCAGGTTTTCCAGCATCGTGGGGACAAACGGCACGGCACTCGGCGCAAACTGTCCGGCCCGCACTCCTTGTCCAAGGATGCCTCCGATGGCGTCGTGCCACCGATCGAGCGCTGCGTGCGCCTCGCCGAGCCCTTCGGACTGGACCAGGTCCTCGTTCATCCCGCGCAGGTCGAACGGCATCGTCCGGTACCACTCGAAGTCCCACGCCAGATAGCCAGCAAGGCGATCCACCGCCGACCCCCGCGCGCGGGCCGCTACCTCAGCGTGACGCGCGGGAACATGCATGTCGTAGACCGCGAGCTCGGCAAGCATGGACTGTTTGGACGGGAAGTGCTTGAAGAGCGACGGCTGACGGATCCCGACTCGATCAGCGATCTGCCGGGTGGACGCTCCTCGGAAGCCGTGGGTGGCGAACAGTCGGGAGGCCTCGAGCAGGATTCGGTCGCGAGTAGCCCATGCCGACGATGGCGTCGAGCGCAAAGCGAGAACGTGCCGCTCAGCCTCCTCGACCATCGACAAGTCCGAACTCCTCGGGGTCAGGTACGTCTCTTGTGAAACGCAGCTTCCGCAGTGTGGCTATCGATTGATACCCTAGCGCGTCCCGCTCCCACGATCCGAGGACCCACGATGGCGTCAGCAGCAGGCAAGCACCCGGAGTTCATCCTCACGCTCTCGTGCGAGGATCGACCAGGGGTGGTGTACGCCGTGTCCAGCTTCCTGGTGCAGCGCCACTGCACGATCATTTCGAGCCAACAGTACGGCGACCAAGAAACCGGACTCTTCTTCATGCGGGTTCGATTTGCCTGCTTCGACGGCGACGAGCTCGGCTCGCTTCAAACCGACTTCGCCAGGATCTCGGCGACCTTCGACACGGCGTTCACGCTGCGAGGGTCGCTCGAGCGTCAGCGTGTCCTTCTGATGGTTTCCAAGTTCGGTCACTGTCTCAACGACCTGCTCTTTCGGGTGCGCATCGGCGCCATCCCGATCGAGGTCGTCGGAGTCGTGTCCAATCACCGCGATTACGAGGATCTCGTTGAGGACTACGACATCCCCTTCCACTATCTCCCGGTCACGCCAGAGACCAAGGGGGACGCAGAGAAGCGGCTGCTCAGCATCATCGACGACGAGAGCGTCGACCTTGTGGTGCTGGCGAGATACATGCAGGTGCTCTCCGAAGATCTCTGTCGGGCGCTGACGGGACGCGCCATCAACATCCACCATTCATTCCTCCCCAGCTTCAAGGGCGGCCGGCCCTACCACCAAGCCCATGAGCGTGGGGTCAAGCTAATCGGTGCCACCGCTCACTACGTCACGACTGACCTCGATGAGGGCCCGATCATCGAGCAGGAGGTGGCCAGGGTCGACCACTCACTCTCGGCGGAGAAACTGGTTGCCGCCGGTCGCGACGTCGAGTGCCAGGCGCTCGCTCGCGCAGTTCTTTGGCACGCCGAGAACCGGATTCTGCTCAACGGGCCCCGCACCGTTGTTTTCCGCTGACAACACCCGTCCCGCCGCTCTTCGTGCACGCTGCGTCCCAGTCGCCTAGGGTCAATGGTGTCCACCACCACCTGACGAGTGCGCAGCGCCACGCGGAGGAAGCATGTCCCGACACCTCACCTGGATCGTCGGCGACCTGGCGCCCGGCGACCAAGAGGTTCTGACACAGCTCAAGGCCCTGCTGAGCGAGGCGGGATGGCGCGCATCGACCGAGGCTTCGGTTGACGCAGTCCTGGTTTGGACGCAGGCCACGCTTTCGGCCGACGGAGACGCGCTGATCAAGGTTGCTCAGGACCGCGGCACACCGGTGCTCCTGATTGGACCCACGCCCGGTGCCGAGCCATCGCAGCTCCTTGAGGCCGCCGGTGTCGTGACAGACACCTGGTCCCCCCCGCATCGCTCAAGGGTGCGACCAGCTGGCCCCGCGGCATGGCAGGCGCGGGTGGCTCCGCTCGGTGACCCGCTGGAGATCGAGTCGCCGATTCTGGCCTTGGCGAAGGTGCGGGAGAACGTTGAGGTACTGGCAACAGCCCAGCTGGGACTGACCGCTCACCCGGTCCTGACATGGAATCCTGATGGCCGGGTCGGCACCCTGTCGCTGCGACCGAGCGCCACCCGGCCCGACGATGTTGTGGCCGTTGGCCGACTGCTCCACCTCGCACTGCGGCAGGTCCTGGCCATCGACCCCGACGAGACCACGCCTCTCGTCGTGGGATTGCTTGGCTTCGGGGCAATCGGCGCCGAACATGCACGAGCAGCCGATGCGCTTTCTGGTCTGAAGCTGGGCGCCCTGTGCGACCGTTCCCCGGCGCGCCTAACTGAGGCGGGACAGCTCTTTGCCGGAGTCACGACGACCGGGGATCCCGCTGATCTACTCGCCGATGACTCACTCGACGTCATCGTGGTCTCCACTCCCCCTGACTCGCACGCCCACTGGGCAGATCGCGTCATGGCGGCCGGCAAGGATGTCATCGTCGAGAAACCCTTCGCGCTGACGGTCGAGGATTCCGACCGCGTTCTTGCCACGGCAGCGAGGACGGGTCGACGTGCCGTCGTCTACCAGAACCGAAGATTCGACCCTGACTTCCTCACCATCGCTCGGATGGTCCGCGACGGTGACCTCGGCGAGGTTTTCCATCTCGAGACCTTCATCGGTGGCTACGGGCACCCGTGCAACTACTGGCATTCCGACGAGTCGGTTTCCGGTGGTGCCTTGTACGACTGGGGGTCGCACGTGATCGACCAGGTCCTCAGCCTGCATCCTGGTCGCATCGCGCATGTGACCTGCATCGAGCACAAACGTAAGTGGCACGACGTGACCAACGCCGACCACACGAGCATGTCTATCCGCTTTGTCGACGGCACCGAAGCCAGCTTCGTGCATTCCGACCTGGCGGCAGCGCTCAAGCCTCGCTGGTACCTGCTCGGTACAGGTGGTGCGATTACGAGCAGTTGGCGTCACGAGAGCGTTCTCCGACGCAACGCGGTGGGGACGCTCGATGAAGACGTCCTTGCGGTCACCGACTCACCCCCTATGCTCAGCTACGTCGACACCAACGGCTCCGAAACCACTCTGACGCAGATCGTGCCGGAGCCGCATGCCTTCCATCGACAGTTTGTCGACGCCGTTCGTCATGAATGGCCGATGGCCGTGACGGCTGTGCAGTCTCGTCGCGTTGTAGCCGTCATGGAGGCGGCGCGTAGCTCAGCCCGAGCCGGTGGTGCCCCCATTTCGGTCGACGGGGACGCGTGACGGCCCCTCTTAGCGCCCCGGTGCGTTGGGGGGTTCTCGGAGCCGGGTTCGTGGCGTCGCGAGCGGTGGCCCCTGCCGTGCACGCCAGCGGCCATGCGACGCTTCAGGCCGTTGCCGCCCGCGACATCGCACGTGCCGGCGCTCTTGAACCAACGGGCCGCTCCGTCGACGACTATCAAGCGTTGCTCAACGACGATGCGGTCGAAGCGGTCTACATCTCGCTGACCAACGACGTCCATCTGCACTGGATCATCGCGGCACTAGCTGCTGGCAAACACGTGCTTTGCGAGAAACCGATCACCCTCACAGCCGACGAGTGCCGCGTCGCCTTTGCGGCCGCGCGGTCGGCCGGCCTGCTCCTTGTCGAAGCAGCCTGGACACAGTGTCATCCGCGCACGCGACACGTCGATGCCGTCGTAGCTGCCGGTGATCTCGGGAAGATCGAGACCATCACCTCGGCCTTCACCTTTGACGGCGTCCCTGTCGGAAACTTTCGACTCGAGCCGGCGCGCGGCGGCGGCTCACTGCTCGACGTAGGCCCGTACCTTCTTCGACCAGCCGCCTGCTGGGTCAACGAGGATTGGACGGTGGCCGTCGCGACTGTGCAGGCTAATGCGGAAGGCGCTGACCTACGAACGACAGCGACTCTCACCACAACCGGCGGCACGAAGGCCGACATCTCCTCCTCCTTCGTCGATCCCGAACACCAGGAGTTGGTGATCAGCGGCACAACTGCCTCGGTCACCTACGGGGCTCCCGCCTTCACCAGTTGGCGGGAGGCGTCCACCGTCACCATCACTGATCGATCGGGATCGTATACCGAGTCGTTCCCCCCGTGCGACGCCTACGAACTCATGGTCAGTGCAGTCTCGCAAAGGATCCGCAACCATACGGAGGGCCACGTGATCGAAGAGTCGCAATCGGTGCGCTGCATGGAGCTCATCGATTTGGTCTACCGGACAGCGAGGACTCCGTGACCGACCTGCAATGGCCGGCGGACACGTGGCTAGCGCCAGCTTCCCTCCCCACGGCCGATGGCACGGCTCTGGCCGTACGCCTGCTACCTGGTGACGCTCGTCCCTTCGTGCTGATCCATGGACTGGCTTCCAACGCCCTGCTGTGGCGCGCAGTCGCCCTCGAGCTGAACGGTCGCGGCCACCCGGTGGCGTGTGTCGACCTCAGGGGTCATGGTCGGTCCGAGCGCCCAGCAATCGGGCACAGCACGGCCGCAGCGGCAGACGACCTCGGAGCGCTGCTGACGGCTCTGGGCTGGCAAGACCGGCGCCCGGTGCTGGCCGGGCAGTCGTGGGGTGGCAACGTCGTCCTCCGCGCAGCCCACGACGACAGTCGGTGGGGCGGCGTTGCTGCCGTCGACGGTGGCTGGATCCACCTCGGAAAACGGTTCGCCTCGTTCGAGTCCTGCTGGGAACAGCTGGCACCACCGGACATGAGCGAGCGAAAGCCCGACGAAGTTATGGGCTGGATTGCGCCGATGGTGGCCGACTGGCCCGGGGGTGCGCTGGAGGCCATCGCGGGCAACCTTGAGGTCGTCGACGGTCAGGTGCGCAACCGACTAAGCCGCGACCACCACCGTTCGATCCTGCACTCACTCTGGGCTGACGATCCCGTTGACCTTTACCCGGGCGTCCAAGTACCGGTCCACCTGATCGTCGCCGGTACCAGCGCCTCACCCGACGTCGACCAGGCCGTCGCTGCCCTGCCAGACGCCTCGGTCAGCTGGCATCCGCAAGCGCACCACGACATTCACCTCCAGCAACCGACCGTGGTCGCTGAGCACCTGTTTGCCCTCCTTGCGCAAGTGGAAGGATCTGACCTGTGAGTCGCATCGTCCTGATGGGGTCGGGGGAAACCGCCCCCGCCATGGTCAAGACGCATCGGGCCGTCCTCGCTGCCTCCGGGGATGGACCCGCCGTGATGCTCGACACCCCGTACGGCTTCCAGGTGAACGCCGACGACCTCACCGCTCGCACGCTCCGGTACTTCGAGGAGTCAGTCGGACAGCGCGTGGTTCCCGCGAGGTGGCGCAGCCGCGATCTCGGCGCTGCCGAGCGCGAGCGCGTCCTGGCCCAGGTAAGCCGCGCTTCTTGGCTCTTCGCTGGGCCCGGGAGCCCCACCTACGCCCTCAACCACTGGCACGGCACTCCGCTCGTCGGTGCGATCGGTGACGTCGTCGACCGTGGTGGCACGGTCGTCTTCGGTAGTGCCGCGGCGGTAACGGCCGGTCGATGGGCGCTGCCGGTCTACGAGATCTACAA
>JAJAYM010000241.1 GCA_027117675.1 Actinomycetes bacterium
GCGTTGGCCACCTGGCCCAAGAGGTCAATGAGCTGCTTGCACACGCGCACGAAATCGCCGGCAGCAAGCTCGCTGTCGCTCAGGACCGCCTCAAGTCGGTGGCCGCTCGCCCACCGGAACGCAGCCCAGGCGAACCCGGCGTCCGGCTGGCGGATCGCCGATAACCGGTGGTCCCGTTCGAGGGCGGAGAGGTCTCCAGCCAGACGCAGCGTCTCCTCGATGGCCGTGCGCGCGGCTCCGTCAGGAATCTTCGGTGGCGCGCCGGGATCGCGCCTAGCCTCGTAGACCAGCACCGACACCGCAGCCGCCAGTTCAGCAGGGTTCAGCCCCCGCCACAAACCCTGACGGAGAGCCTCGGAGGCCACGAGATCCATCTCGGTGTAAAGACGGGTCAGTCGCTCGCCGTCCACGGTGACGGTGTCGCCGTCGAGGTAACCGATCTCATCGAGGAGCGCGACCACCCGGTCGAAGGTGCGTGCGATGCTGCCGGTGCGGTCGTTGACTCGTCGCTGCAAGCTTTGCGTCTCGCGGTGGAGGCGGTGCCAACGTTCGGCCCAGCGCGCGTGGTCCTCGCGTTCGTGACAGCTATGGCAGGGGTGAGCGCGCAACTGGGCGCGTAAGACAACCAGAGTTTCGTCCTCGGTGGGTGCGCCACGCTTGGGCCGTGGACGCTCAGGCGTCTCAACGTCACGAAGTCTGGCGGCCAGTGCCTTTTTCGCCTGGCTGTCCCGGGACCGAAATCCCTTGGGCAAGCGGAGGCGATCAAGCGGCTCAGGAGGATCGACAAAATCGCTGGCTGCAAACTTTCGCACCTGACGGTCTTCGGTGAGTACAACGGGCTTGGCGCCGTCAAAGCCGCTCTTGTGTCCGCGTTCGATAACGACTCCGACTCGGTTTGATCGACGGCCACCCCCCGGTAGCCGCACCACGTCGCCGAGCTCAAGTCGCTCAAGTGCCTCGGCTACTTCTGCACGCCGGCTTGCACTGCCGTCGCGGGCCAACTGCTTCTCGCGGTCGGAGAGCCCACGCCGGATCGAGGCGTACTCGACGAAGTCTCCGAGGTGGCAGTTCATCGAATCCGCGTAGCCAGCCAGGACCTCTTCATTCTTCCGCAGTTGCCGAGCCAATCCGACGACCGCGCGGTCGGCCTGGAATTGCGCGAACGAGGTCTCCAGGACCTCGCGTGCGGTGTGCCGACCCATCTGGCGCACCAGGTTGACCGCCATGTTGTAGGTGGGTCGGAACGACGAACGCAGCGGATAGGTGCGGGTGGAGGCAAGCCCCGCCAGAGCCTGCGGATCAAAACCAGGCTGCCAGAGGACAACGGCATCACCCTCAACGTCGATGCCGCGGCGCCCCGCACGTCCCGTGAGCTGGGTGTACTCCGACGCGGTGATCTCCGCGTGCGTCTCGCCGTTCCATTTGGTCAGCTTTTCGATCACCACGGTGCGGGCCGGCATGTTCACGCCAAGGGCGAGTGTTTCGGTGGCGAAAACGCACATCACCAGACCCGCAGCGAACAGATCCTCAACGATCTCCTTAAACACTGGCAACAGCCCAGCATGGTGGGCTGCGAAGCCGCGTTCGAGACCATCTAGAAAGTCGCTGAACTCAAGAACACGCAGATCTTCGTCGGTGAGGTGCGCGGTGCGCTGCTCGACAAGCGTTCGAACCTGTTCGGCGTGCTGAGGGTCGGTCAGTCGAACACCGGACTGCAGAAGTTGGCCGACCGCGCCGTCGCAGCCTGCTCTGGAGAATACGAAGTAGATCGCCGGTAGTAAGTCGCGCTGGCGAAGCGCTTCTACAACGTCTCGTCTGCTCGGGACGCGGGGCGGACGACCAGGTCGGTCACCACGCTTGGGTCGATAACCCCGCATCCGACGTTGGCTTTCTTCGTCTCGGGCCATGCGCTGCAGCTCTGGGTTGACCCGAGCGCGCTGATCGTCGGCTCCCTGCTGTGTCGCAAACAGGTCGTGAATCTGTCGCCCTGACATCACCTGCTGCCACAAAGGCACGGGTCGGTGCTCGGAGACGATCACCTCTGTCGTGCCCCGCACTGTCGCGATCCAGGCGCCAAACTCTTCGGCGTTGCTGACGGTCGCCGACAGAGCAACGAGGGTCACCGAGTCTGGGAGGTGAATGATCACTTCCTCCCACACGGCACCACGAAACCGGTCAGCCAGGTAGTGCACCTCGTCCATGACGACGAACGCCAGCTCGGCGAGTGTCCCCGAGCCTGCGTAGAGCATGTTTCGCAGTACCTCGGTCGTCATGACGACGATTGGTGCCTCACCATTGATGGTGTTGTCACCCGTCAGCAGACCGACGGATTCCTCGCCGTATCGTTCGACGAGGTCGCGATACTTTTGATTGGAAAGCGCCTTGATCGGGGTGGTGTAAAAGCACTTACGCCCGCGCTGCAGGGCCAGATCGACAGCAAACTCACCGACAACGGTCTTCCCCGAGCCCGTGGGTGCGGCTACGAGTACCGAGTCGCCACGGGCCAAAGCGTCACATGCCTGGACCTGGTACGGGTCCAAGCCGAATGGATAGCCCGCGCGGAACTGCTCGACGAGGTGCGCCGGCGAGGAATCCCCCTGCTCCTGCCGCTTGCGCCAGTCAGAATATCGCTCGGCAGGGCTGGTCATGCCCGAAGGTTACGGGAGGCAGCGCGCGCGCACCCGTGCTGAGGTCGAGCCTGGATCAAGTCGAGCCCGGATCAAGAGGTCGGGTTGTCGGTGCGGCCAGGGTGATCGAGGTCATCCGGGTCGGTGATCGGCTCGGCAGCGTCGATCGGGCTCGCCTCACCGAGTCCGTCCGGTCCACTCATCGGGCTCGCCTCATCGTCGTCCAGATCGGTGTAGTCGGGCTCTGTTGAGCGCCGAGCCCGCCGCCGCTCATTGAGCAGGCAGATCCCGAAGGCAACCAGCATCAGCACAAGCATCGGGCCAGCGAGAAGCATCATGCTCAACGGATCACCGGTCGGCGTAGCAATAGCGCCGAAGAGGAAAACGCCCAGGATGGTCCAGCGCCACGAACGTCGGATGGCATTTGCGCTGAGGATCCCCACGAGGTTCAACCCGACGATGAACACCGGTAGCAGGAAACCGATCCCAAAGACGATCATGGTGCGCACCAGGAAGGAAAGGTAGGCGTCGACGGCCAGAAAGTTGCTCACGCCTTCTGGAGTGAACCCAAGGAGGAGCTCAAGACCCTTGGGCAGGACCCATAGGGCTGCAGCCACGCCTGCCAAAAATAGCGGAACGGCGGTGAACAAAAAGGCGTACCCGTAGCGCCGCTCGTGCCGGTGCAGTCCGGGTGTGACGAAGGCCCAAAGCTGGTAGATCCAAACCGGTGAGGCCAAGACGATGCCCGTCATCGCAGCAATTTTCAGTTGCAGCGTGAATGGGGACGCCACACTGGCCAGCGTGATCCTGATGTCGAATCCGTCTTGACGAAGTTCCTCAGCCACCGACTCGATGGGGCCGACGATGAAGTTGAAGATCGGCTCGTACAGCAGCCAGCCGACGACTCCGCCGACCACGACGGCGATGAGCGCTTTGAAGATGCGCGTGCGCAGCTCACGGAGATGTTCCATGAGCGGCATGGCGCCACCAGATGATGCGGGGGGTGCCGTGCGCGTAGTCGTCACCGAGTTCTCCGGCGCGATCGGTCGTGCAGCCGTCAGCGGTCGGCGGAGCCGCCGTCAGGGTTGGTGGGCTGGCTGGTGCTGGGCTGCTGGGCAACGGGCGGGACGACGTTCGGCGTTGGACTGACTACCTCGTCTGATCCCGCTTTGATCTGCTGGGGAGGGCTATTGCCGTCATCGTCCTGGGCCGCTTTGACCTCGGACTTGAAGATTCGCAGGGACCGACCGAGGCCGCGCGCCGCGTCCGGGAGCCGTTTAGCACCGAAGAGCAGCAGGATGACAGCCAGGATCAGGATGATCTCGATCGGCTTCAGGTTCGGCATGAGAGGTCTCTCTGGTGGGGCGGATAAGGCATTCGCTCGGATCTGGTTCGATCGTACGCGTCTGCCTTTGATCGTACGTGGTGAACCCGCCTGAGACAGCCACGGCCCAAAATGTCGGCCGTTGGCGGTGGCTCAGACAGCTACCGAGTGGTCGTGAATGAGGCAGGCACTAGGTCGTGGCTCTCCAGCCACAGCGCGAAGTCAAGGATCTCGTCGTAGCTGATCACCGGTCCACAGTGCTCTTCGAGTGCCTCGGCCGGGATGTGCCAGGGGCTCACAGCGACGCCACCGGACTTCAGGAGCGCAACGATTTCGGCGTCCGCTGGCTTGCGTACCTCATCGGCGCACGTGGTGCACTGAAAGGCGTAGTAGGACCACTCTTGACGGTTGCAGACCACCAACCGCATTTGCTCAGGTGTCAGTTCGACATCCCCACACACCGGGCACGAGGCCTTGATCGTCGTCATGTCTCGTACCTCCCCTCTTGTGTGAGGGGCTTCGGCATCTGACCCGTAGACCTTGACTGTGGGGGCCGGCTGGCGTCACCCGATCGGGCTAACTGCCGTCGTAACTGGCCAGCGCAGCCTCGGCGTCGTCACGCACAGCGTCGACGAGCTCGGGGGGCGACAGTGGTCGGACCGCGTCACCGAGGCGCAGGACGAGTTGCCGTGCCCAGCCGAGGTCGGCAACAGGCAGCTCGACGACGAGATCGGGATCGGTGCTGACCACTGCGCTTGGATACGCGTCGAGCAGCCACTCAGCTCGCTGACTCAGCGCCAGCCGGACGCGCCATGGGGCAGCGTCACCGTCAAAGATCCCTTCCCGAACCGATGCGGTGGGGTGCGGAGAGACCGCAGCGTCGAGCAACGTGGCCGACTGGATCCGGTCGAGACGGAAGATGCGCATGTCGCTGGCGAGTAGACACCATGCCTCCAGATAACTCTGGCCGTCGACCACGAGGAGCCGCATTGGGTCAACGTCACGAACAGTGACCTCGTCTCGAGCCGGGACGTAGTACTCGAGCGTGAGACGGCGCCCGTCCCGAAGGGCGTCGGCGACAGCGTCCTGCGAGTCGCCAGCGCCCTGGATCGAGACGGTCACGTGGCGATGGGCGTCTGCGGCGTCACCGGCCGCGCGTTCGAGCTTGGCGATTACGCGGTCGATGACGTCAGGGCCGGTAGGGGCCGGGAGTTCGGTCAGGGCCCGTAAACCCACCAAAAGTGCAACGGCCTCGTCCGGGGCCAGTCTCAGCGGACGTGCGATGGTGTCGGCGTTGGTGATGACGATCCGGTCGTCTTCTAAGGAGACGTCGATCAGGTCGTCGGGCAGGTGTCCAGGAAGCCCGCAGAAGAAGGCCAGCTCCAAGTCAGCGCGCAGCTGTTCGTCAGAGATGCCGAACTCGCGGGCGACGTCTGCCACTGACGCGCCTGGCCGCTGCAACAGCCATGGAATCAGCGCTAACAGTCGTGCTAGCTGGCCCACGGCTCCCCCGCCGCTCACGATGCCCCACCGGGGAGCGCGATCGAAACTGAGTCCAGCGTAGCGCGTAGTCGTCGGACAACGGTCTCCTTCAGGTCGTCAGGTGCCATCACCTTCACAGCAGACCCGAACGCACAGACGACCGACGCCATCTGTTCGGTGTCCTCGAACGGCACGTCGAGGACCGTTCCCTCGGCCCCTTCGCTCACGAGCGACCCCTGACGACGCAGCGGCACCGCCCGACCGTTGCTCACCAAGAGCCGAGCCGTTCGGCTGGTAGCGGGTTGGGCCAGCATCCGGACCGACGCGTTGATGTCGACGCCCTCTGGTACCACGACAGAACCGGCTGGGCCCTCCATCGCCACATCTCCGCTGATGCGGGACAACCGGAACACCCGGGTCGCCGCCCGATCCTCGTCGCGCCCCACGACGTACCACCGGCCATGCCAGGAGACCAGCCCCCATGGTTCTAGGCGCCGTCGCACCGCGGCGGCGGCGCCGCGGGGGTAGTGGCAGCGCCCCGTGCGGGGGTCCAGGGCCGCCGCCCCAACCGCGCCGCATGCGGGCGAAGCCGCGGCGCCCCGCGGCGGAAACACCGCC
>JAJAYM010000242.1 GCA_027117675.1 Actinomycetes bacterium
AGGAGACCAGGGTGTCTGGTCCGTAGACCGGTTGGATCGGGAATCCCGACTCCGAGTGACGTACGTCGTTCACGACTGACTCCTGAATGCCGCAGGTGTGCCGCCCCGATCATGGGTGCGCCCGGGCTCAGGGTAGCGACCGGCTCCGCCCACTTCAGCGCGGCTCAGAGCGGGATGCCGAACCGACGAATCGCGTCAGCGTGCGGGTCAAAGCCCTGCTCGTCGGGTGGCGGCTCTGGCACCGATTCGACCATGTCATCGGCGCTGATGGGTTCCGGCAGCCGGCCGAAGCGACGACGCGCCTCAACGCGGGCCGGGTCATCGGCGTCGTCTCGCTCAGCCATGGGATCAGGCTACGCCCCGGAGGGTGCCCTAGCACGGTGTCGAGCCAACATCGTTCCGAAGAGTGCAGACTGTGTCCGTGCGCATCCTGGTAGCCGATGACGACCCGGCTGTTCGTGAGTCACTTCGCCGGTCGCTGACGTTCAACGGGTACGAAGTGCAGCTGGCCTCAGACGGCCATGAGGCGCTGGCCTCTGCCAACAGGGCGGCGGCCGACCTCGTCCTGCTCGACGTCAACATGCCAGGCATCGACGGCCTCGAGGTATGCCGGCGAATGCGAGCGGCCGGCAACGACGTGCCGGTCCTCATTCTCACGGCTCGTGTCGAGGTGGGTGACCGCGTGCTCGGGTTGGACGCCGGGGCCGACGACTATCTGCCGAAGCCGTTCGCGCTCGAAGAGTTGCTTGCTCGCGTCCGTGCGCTGCTGCGCCGGGCCAGGAGCACGTCAGAAGCCGTAGATGTCGATGAATCATTGACCTTCGCAGATCTCACTCTCGACCCCGTCACGCGAACCGTTCGACGGGGCACGCGGGCGATCAGCCTCACCCGTACTGAGTTCGAGCTGCTCTGGGTTCTCATGCAGCGACCGCGTCGCGTGCTCTCTCGCGAACTGATCCTTGACGAAGTGTGGGGGTACGACTTCCCAACCTCGGCGAACTCGCTGGAGGTGTACGTCGGATACTTGCGTCGCAAGACCGAGGCCGACGGCGAGTCCCGCCTGATCCATACGGTGCGTGGGGGCGGGTACGTGCTACGCGAGGAAGAGTCATGACGGCCGGGACGCCTGCGTCGACGTCCATCAGCGAACAAGCCAGACTCTCGCTACGGGGGCGGGTTTCACTCCTGGCCGCAGCCGCGGTTGCGATCGCCGTAGCGGTGACGACGCTCGGCATCTATCTGACGGTTCGGGCCCAGCTCTACGACCAGCTCGACAGCGACCTGCTCGCCCGAGCAGAGGCTGTCAGTCGAGCAGCCCCCAACCCTGACGTCTTTGTCCTCATCCCTGCCGATGCCCTCGGGGATGCCCGCATCGGGCTGGTGACTGCCGACCGACGCGCGATCGCTGCTCAAGGAGGTGCCCTACCGCCGTTGGGCGAGCCGGAGTTCGCCGTCGCAGCAGGCAAGTCACCGGAGTCGGTGCGAAGTGTGACCGAGGATGGCCAGAGATACCGCGTCGCATCCGTGCCCGCCGGCACCGGGGTTGCCCTCGTGTACGCCGCAACGACCGAGAACGTCGACGACACGTTGGCATACATCGGCTTCGTGTCGCTCATCGTCGGACTCCTCGGCGTCGCCGTCGCGGCCAGCGCTGGGTACCTGGTCGCGCGCACCGGCCTCGCCCCATTGAGGTCGTTGACCGCCGCAACCGAGCGAGTGGCCACCACGATGGACCTGACACCGATCGAGACGGGGCGCAACGACGAGATCGGGCGGTTAGCCTCCAGCTTCAACACGATGCTGGACTCGCTGGCAGCGGCCCGCGAACGTGAGCGGCAACTCGTAGCGGACGCGGGGCACGAGCTTCGCACACCGCTGACGTCACTGCGCACCAACCTGGATCTGCTGGCACAGGAAGGGGCGTCCGAACGGTCAATTCCTGCCGAGGACCGGGCCGCCTTGCTCGCCGACGTGCGTGGGCAAATTGGTGAACTCGGTGACCTTGTCGACGACCTCGTTCAACTCTCACGAGGAGTCGAGGCGAGCAGTGAATGGGAGCCACTCGACCTTGCCGTGGTCGTCGATAGTGCTTTGGCCAGGGTCCAACGCCGGGCTCGCGACCTCACCTTCGAGATCGCTCTATCTGCTTGGTGGGTCAGCGGCGACGCTCCTGCGCTCAGCCGCGCAGTGACGAACCTGTTGGACAACGCCGTCAAGTGGAGTCCGCCCGGTTCGACCGTCATCGTTCAGCTGCATAACGGCATCCTGAGTGTGGCCGATAGCGGCCCCGGCATCGATCTCGTGGACCGGCCGCACATCTTCGACCGCTTCTATCGAGCTGACGGGGCACGGTCGCAGCCCGGTTCTGGCCTCGGGCTCGCCATCGTCGCCCAGGCGATTGCGCAGCATCGCGGTTCGATCAGCGTCTTGGATTCGCCCACGGGCGGCGCACGATTCGACGTTGCAATCCCCGGACACGCATCGACGTCCCTGGCTGAGTCCGGGCACGCTGAGTCCGGGCACGCTGAGTAAAGGTGACGTTAGCGAAGGTCGGGACTGCTTCTGGGCTAGCCGTCGGGTGGGTGGTCGTGTCGCACAGGACAGCGCGTGGGAAGCCAATGTGGTCAGGTGAATGCTCAGAAACGTATGTTCGTGATGAGATCGAGAACTTAGGTGGAACACGGGCTTATCTCAGGCGGTTCTCAGGTATCGGCTACACCATGGAGTCATGACCGACACGCACCCCACCATCCCCCTCCCCAACGAGCCGGAGCGCAGTACGTCGCCCATACCGGATCTCGCCGCACCGGCCGCACCGGCCACCCCGACCGCACCGGTCACGAGCTTCCCCTTGCCGCCGCAGAACCCGTGGGCTGCGCCAGCACCAGTGTCAGCACCCGCTAAGACGGACAGCTCGCGCCG
>JAJAYM010000243.1 GCA_027117675.1 Actinomycetes bacterium
CGACCCGCCGTTGCTCCTCACGTCGGAGCCGCCAAGGTGGGGCGGGCGTGACCGGGTGGCCGGCGGCACGTGGCTGGCCGTCGACCCCGGCGGCCGGATCGGTGCAGTGACCAACCGACACCCTGGCGGCGTGCTTGCAACTTTTGACGCCTCCCGTCGAACGCGTGGCACACTGCCGCTGGACGCCCTCGCTGGCTCCGATGCCGACGCCCTGGCCTGGATGGAGTCGCTGCGCCCGAGCGACTTCAACCCTGTCAACGTGCTCTACGCGTCGTCCGGCGCGGCGCTCTGGACCGCTCTCGACGACGAGCGTGGACGAAAGACTGCGCGGCTGACGCCCGGTATCCACGTGCTCGCCGAGCAGGAGCTCGACGGCCCGGCTGACCCCAAGGCTGCGCGCATCCTGGGGCAAGCCCAGGCCGCCCTTCAGGCAGCAGCCGGCCCGGACGACCTCGTGCTGCGTCTCCGAGACGTCCTCGGATCCCACGAGACGTCCGACGCCGGCTCGGCCGCCTGCATCCACACCGAGCGCCATGGCACCGTCTCAAGCGCAACTGTCATCGTCACCAACGACGGCGTCCGCTACGAGCATGCCGAGGGTCCAGCCTGCGGGACTGAGTTCAAACGGGTCATCTGATGGAATGCGTAGCGCCATCGGTCCCATCCTGTGGCACCGTTGTTCCATGGGACGCCTTGTAGACCGACGCCGGATGACCCGACTGCGCGATGGCGTCGTCACTGAGGTCGTCGACCAGATCGCCGTTGAAGAGCCCCTGACCCTCCGAGTCAACGGAGTCGACACCGCCACGACGATGCGCACTCCTGGCCACGACATCGAGCTGGCACTCGGGTGGCTCGTCGCCGAGGGCGTAGCCCGCGCGGCCAGTGACGTCGTCGGCGCGATCGCCTGTGACGAGAGCACCGTCGAGGTACGGCGAAGCGCGGGCGTCACCCCTCCTACACCTCGCCTGACCCTGACGAGCAGCGCCTGCGGCATCTGCGGCGCCGACAGCATCGCCGAGGTGGTCCGTCGCCGCGGGCCCGGCCAGGGTCGCGGCGGCATAACGATCTCGCCCTCGATCGTGGCCCAGCTGCCTTATCGACTGCGCGCGGGCCAGTCAGCCTTCGACCGCACTGGCGGTCTCCACGCCGCAGGGTTGTTCACCCTCGACGGCGATCCGGTTTGCATCCGTGAGGACGTCGGACGCCACAATGCCGTCGACAAGGTGGTCGGGTGGGCTTTGCAACAGGAAGCTCTGCCGGCGTCCCAGTGGCTGCTTCAGGTCAGCGCCAGGGCATCCTTCGAGCTGACACAGAAGGCGATTATGGCCGGAATCCCCATGCTGGCTGCGGTCTCGGCGCCCTCGACTCTGGCCGTCGACCTCGCCAAAGAGTCAGGGCTCACGCTCATCGGGTTCTCGCGGAACGAGTCGTTCAACTGCTACTCGGGTATCGAACGCATCACGCTGGCTCAAGCTGGCGCACCGCGCGTAGCGCAACCTCGTTGAGATCGGCATCGCCGGCATCCACCGCTGCAAGCAAGTCGCGCTGCATCGCCGGCGCCCAGAACATCGTCAGGTGTTGAGCCACCATGGCGGCGGCCTCGTCGTCGGGCAGATGCGTTTGATTCACCGCGATCTGGTTCACCATCCGCACGAGGTCAACTGCGCTCATGCTCCGGCCCCGACCCGGTGCGGGTCCACTGCGTTCGCCGGCCGAATCTGCACGGCTGTCACCTTGTACTCGGGGCAGTTGGTCGCCCAGTCGGAGTTCTCGGTGGTGACAACGTTGGCTCCACTCTCGGGGTAGTGGAAGGTCGTGTAGACGACGCCTTGCGGAACCCGGTCGGTGATCCGCGCACGCAAGTGCGTCTCGCCCACGCGACTGTTGACCGCCACCCAGTCACCGTCACTGATGCCACGCTCTGCGGCGTCCGCCTCGTGAATTTCCAGGAGATCCTCAGGGTGCCACTCGATGTTGGCGGTGCGACGTGTCTGTGCCCCGACGTTGTACTGGGACAGAATGCGCCCCGTCGTCAACAGCAGCGGGAACTTGCGGTTCGCCTTCTCGTCGGTGGGGACGTAGGGCGTCGGCACGAAGTTACCCTTGCCCCGTACGAACTCGTCGACGTGCATGATCGGCGTGCCCTCAGGCGCAGCATCGTTGCACGGCCCCTGCAGGCTGCCCGCCTCATCGAGGTGAGCGAACGAGACGCCGGCGAACGTCGGTGTCACTCGGGCGATCTCGTCCATGATCTGCGACGCCTCGTCGTAGCCCATCGGGTAGCCCATCGCGGTGGCGATGTCGCACGCCACCTGCCACTCGTCCTTACCGGTCTTCGGTTCCATGACTGGACGCACGCGGTTGGTCCGACGCTCGGCATTGGTAAAGGTCCCGTCCTTCTCCAAGAAGGACGTTCCCGGCAAGAAGACGTGCGCCAGCTTGGCTGTCTCGTTGATGAAGAGGTCCTGGACCACCAGCAGGTCGAGCGCCTTCAGTGCGGCTGTGACGTGGGTGACGTTGGGATCGGACTGCGCGACGTCCTCGCCCTGCACGAACAGGCCTCGGAAGGTACCGGCGACTGCTGCGTCGAACATGTTGGGGATGCGCAGCCCCGGCTCGGCGCGCATCTCGCAGCCCCAGGCGTCCTCGAAGATAACGCGCACGGTGTCGTCTGATACGTGCCGATATCCACTGAACTCGTGGGGGAACGAACCCATGTCGCAGGAACCTTGCACGTTGTTCTGACCGCGTAACGGGTTGACGCCAACGCCGACGCGACCGATGTTACCGGTGGCCATCGCCAAGTTGGCCATGCCCATGACCATCGTCGAACCCTGGCTGTGCTCGGTGACACCGAGGCCGTAGTAGATCGCAGCGTTCGGCGCCGTGGCGTAGAGCCGCGCCGCCGCACGGATCTCGGACGCCGCAACGCCGGTCGCCGATTCCATTGCCTCTGGACTGTTCTCCGGGCGGGCGATAAACGCTTCCCACGCCGCGAAGGACTCGTCATCGCAGCGGGCGGCTACGAAGTCGCGGTCGACGAGCCCCTCGGTGACGACCACGTGCGCCAGCGCGTTGACCATGGCCACGTTCGTCCCCGGTAGGAGCGGGAGGTGGTGAGCTGCCTCGATGTGCGGCGTGCGCACGAGGTCGATGCGTCGAGGGTCGACGACGACCAGCTGTGCGCCTTCTCGAAGTCGTTGCTTCATGCGAGAGGCGAAGACCGGGTGCGCGTCGGTGGGGTTGGCACCGATGAGCAAGATGACGTCGGCGTCCTCGACCGACTTGAAGTCCTGCGTGCCGGCCGATGTGCCGAACGTCTGCTTCAGGCCATAGCCGGTGGGAGAGTGACAGACCCGAGCGCAGGTATCGACGTTGTTGTTGCCGAATGCGGCGCGCACCATCTTCTGCACCACGAAAACCTCTTCGTTCGTGCAGCGTGACGAGGTGATGCCACCGATGGAGTCGGGGCCGTACTGCTGTTGCAGCTCAGAGAAGCGCCGCGCAGTGAACGCAATCGCCTCGTCCCACGAGACCACGCGCCACTCATCGGTGATCTTCTCGCGCACCATCGGTGCGGTGACTCGCTCACGGTGCGTGGCATATCCCCAGGCAAAGCGCCCCTTGACGCAGGAGTGACCCTCGTTGGCGCCGCCCTCCTTCGACGGCGTCATGCGCACAAGTTCGTCGCCTCGCATCTCGGCATCAAACGCGCAGCCGACCCCGCAGTAGGCGCAGGTGGTCTTCACGGTGCGCGTCGGCAAGCCGAGCTCGATGACGCTCTTCTCCTGCAGCGCGGTCGTTGGGCAGGCCTGCACACAGGCACCGCACGAGACACACTCAGACTCCATGAACGACGTGCCTGACGCCGAGATCAACGACTCGAAGCCGCGTCCCTCGACGGTGAGCGCGAACGTACCCTGGATTTCGTCGCACGCGCGCACGCAGCGCGAGCAGACGATGCACGCCTTGGGGTCGAAGCTGAAGTACGGGTTGGACGCATCCACCTCGATGTTCAGGTGGTTGTGACCCTCCTGGCCGTAGCGCACATCGGTGAGCCCGACGGTTTCGGCCATGTCGTGCAGCTCGCAGGCACCTTCGGGGCAACTCCCCACCGGGTGATCGGAAAGATAGAGCTCAACGACTCCCTGACGCAGCTTGTCAACCTTCGGGCTCGTCGTCGCTACTTTCATGCCGGGCATCACCGGCGTGGTGCAGGACGCCGGTGCTCCAGGGCGTCCTTCGATCTCGACGAGGCAGACCCGGCAAGAACCGAACGACTTCAATGAGTCTGTGGCGCAGAGCTTCGGAACGTCGATGCCGGCCTCTGCGGCGGCGCGCATGATCGAGGTGCCCGCCGGCACCGAGACAGCGACGCCGTCGATCTCGACATCAACCGTTGGCTCACCGGGCACGCGCGGCGTCCCCATGTCAGACGACGACACCGTGCGGCGTCCAGTAGGTTCGTGGAGCAGTGTCATGAGCTGACCTCCTGAGCCGTCAGGCCGAAGTCTTCGGGGAACTTGGTGAGCGCGCTGCGCACCGGCATCGGAGTGAGACCGCCCATCGCGCAGAGCGAGCCGTCGGTCATCACGTCGCACAGGTCGAGCAGCAGCGTGAGGTTGCCCTGCCGGTCGTCGCCGGCAGTGATCTTGTCGATCACCTCGACGCCGCGCGTCGAGCCCACGCGACAAGGGGTGCACTTGCCGCATGACTCTTCAGAGCAGAACTCCATGGCAAAGCGCGCAAGGCGCGCCATGTCTGCGGTGTCGTCGTGCACCACGATGCCGCCGTGGCCCACCATCGCGCCGGCGGCTGCGAACGTCTCGTACTCCATCGGAAGATCGAGCTGGTCCGGCGTCAGGTATGAGCCGAGCGGGCCGCCGACCTGGATCGCGCGGATGGGGCGTCCGGACGCGGTTCCGCCACCGAAGTCTTCGACGAGCTCGCGTAACGTGACGCCGAAGCCGAGCTCGACGACGCCACCCTGCTTGATGTTGCCGGCCAGCTGGAAGACCTGGGTGCCGAGCGATCGGTCGAGCCCGCGCGACGCATAAGCCTGCGCGCCCTCGGCCAGCACAAACGGGACGCTGCCGAGCGTCAGCACGTTGTTGACGACGGTGGGCTTACCGAAGAGACCTTCGAGTGCAGGTAGCGGCGGCTTCGCCCGCACCATGCCGCGCTTGCCCTCGAGGCTGTCAAGCATGGACGTCTCTTCGCCGCAGATGTAGGCGCCGGCCCCCATCCGAACGGTAATGTCGAACGTTCGACCGCTGCCCAGCACGTCAGTGCCGAGCCAGCCGTACTCACGAGCGCCGTCGATCGCTTCACGAAGGATGTCACCGGCGTCGGGGTACTCCGAGCGCAGGTAGATGTAACCCTGAGTCCCACCGACCGCGAGGCCGGCAATCGTCATGCCCTCGAGCAGCGTGAACGGATCACCCTCCATCAGCATTCGGTCGGCAAACGTGCCGCTGTCGCCCTCGTCGGCGTTACAGCAGATGTACTTGGTGTCGCCGGGTGCGTCGAGGACGGTCTGCCACTTGCGTCCGGCGGGGAAGCCAGCGCCACCGCGTCCCCGCAAGCCGGACGCCGCGACGGCGTCGACGATCCCTTGCGGGGAAAGGGCGATCGCGTTGCGCAAACCCGTCAGTCCCCCCAGCGCTTGGTACTCGTCGAGGCTGAGCGGGTCAATGACGCCCATGCGCGCGTAGGTGAGTCGGTCCTGTCGGGCGAGCCACGGCATAGTGTCGACGTCGCCGTGCTTCAGGCGGTGATCGGCGCCGCTGAGCAGGCCGGCGTCCAATAGGTCTGCAACATCGCCCGGTTCCACCGGGCCGTAGCCGATGCGCGCGCCGTCGACGTCAATCTCGACGAACGGTTCGAGCCAGAGCATGCCGCGCGATCCATTGCGCACGATGCGAACGTCGTCACCGCGGCGCGCGCACTCTGCCGTCAAGGTGACCGCGACCTCGTCGGCGCCCACCGCGCGGGCGGAGGAGTCTTGGGGGACGTACACGGTGGTGGTCACGGGCTTGAGCTCCCTGCCTGCGCGTCATCGATGAGTGCGTCCAGCCGCGCCGGCGTCACGCGGCCGTGCAGGCGCCCAGCGACCGACGCCGTTGGGCCGAGCGCGCAGTTTCCGAAGCAGAAAATCTGTTCCAGGGCGACCGCTCCGTCACCGCTTTGGTCGCCTACACCCATGCCAAGACGCTCGGTGGCATGAGCGACGAGCGCTTCGGCACCGACCGCCTGGCACGCCTCACCGCGACAGATCGCAACGCTGACGTCGGCCGCCGGACTGGTGCGGAAGTCGGAGTAGAACGAAACGACGCCGTGTACCTCGGCGCGGCTGAGGTTGAGCACTTCGGCGACCACGGGCACGGTTCCACTGGGGAGATAGCCCAGCTCATGCTGGATGTCGTGCAGGATCTCCAGGAGGGGGCCGGGTTCGCCCTGACGGGCCCTGGCGATCTCGCCAAGGCGTGCGGAGGCCGGGTCGGCGGCGTCATTAGGCACGCCGCCCGACATTTCACTGAGCGACCGTTC
>JAJAYM010000244.1 GCA_027117675.1 Actinomycetes bacterium
CAAGGTCAGCCGCACACGATCGGCACCAACCAGCACCAGCGGACGAAGTGTGAACGTTCACACTTCGTCCGCTGGTGCTGGTTGGTGCCGATCGTGTGCGGCTGACCTTGCCGCTCATGCCAACGTTTGCATGAGCGGCGCTGGTGAGACTTCAACCCGAACGTTCGGGTTGAACGGCGATCGCCTCCGACTGCTCCGTCAGGGTGAAGGCTGAAAAATCCAACGTTGGAAAAATGACGCAGGCCGAGTTTGCCAACCATCGGTGGAGCTGTCGGGAAGGGGTCGCGGGGCACCCGGAGTGGTACTTCCGCGAACCCGATCTCGCCCGATGGGCCCAACGGCTGGGAATCGCCCTGGTGACCTATGGCAAAGTAACGGGATGGTCAGTAGTGACGTATGGGACGAGGATACGGCGGCCGTCTACGACGAGGAGGCCGCCGATATGTTCGCGCCTGAGGTGGGCGAGCCTACGGTCGACTTCCTGGCTCGGCTTGCGGGCACCGGCCCCGCGCTGGGCTTCGCGATCGGTACAGGACGCATCGGTATTCCGCTTGTGCGACGCGGTGTTCCTGTCACCGGGATTGAACTGTCTCCGGCGATGATGGCGCGCTTGCGGGCGAAGGTCTGCGAGGCGGACCTTCCCGTTGTGGTGGGCGACATGGCCACTACCCAGGTACCTGGCGAGTTCAGCTTGGTCTTTCTCGTGTGGAATAGCATCTCCAACCTGCGGACTCAGCGGGAACAGGTGGAGTGCTTCCGCAACGCGGCCCGGCACTTGAGTCCCGGAGGGCGGTTCGTCATCGAGTTGTTCGTGCCGGCTCTGCGACGTCTTCCACTGGGCCAAGTGGCTGTTCCTTTCGAGGTATCGGAGGCCCACACGGGACTCGACACCCTCGATGTCGTCACGCAGGAGTGTCAGTCTCACCACTACACGCGCCAACCGGACGGAGCGATGCGGTACGACGTCGGGCACTTCCGCTACATCTGGCCCGCAGAGTGTGACCTGATGGCGCAACTGGCGGGGATGGAACTGGAGGCGCGCGTCGGAGATTGGGACGGCACCCCGTTCACGTCCGACAGCGACAAGCACGTGTCGGTGTGGCGCAAGGTCTAGCCCGGCAAGACTGACGGATGTTGCCCGCGCCGACGCACCGTTAGCGAACAGGGCATCGGTGCCGCGTGACACATCTCTCCATGTGGCGTTCTCCGGCGCCAATGTTGCAATTGTTGTCGGCGTAGCACTGCTCGCCGCACGGTGGGCGGGAGTGCGTGGCTACGCGCTGGTGTGGGTCGGACTCGTCGTCGTGGTGTGGTTTGTCCTATTGGCCAGGCCGCAGCCGAGCGTGCTGAGGGCTGCGGTGATGGGGTCCATCGCGCTGGTCGCCGTCGGCGTCGCGGGACGTACTCAGGCGATCCGCACTCTGTTGGCCAGTGTCATGGTGCTCTTGCTCGCCGACCCGTGGCTCGCGCGCTCCTGGGGGTTCGCGCTTTCGGTGGCCGCGACGACCGGTCTGGTGTTGTTGGCGCGCCGCTGGAGTGAACGGCTGCCCCAGACTTGGCCGCTGCCGGTCCGTGAGGCAGCCTCGGTAGCGCTGGCCGCCCAGGTGGCGACGCTGCCACTTGTGGTTGCCCTGTCGGGGCAGGTCGCCGTGTTGTCAGTGGTGGCCAACCTGTTCGCTGCACCGGCCGTTGCGCCGGCCACGGTCCTCGGTGCCGCGGCGGCTGCGCTCTCTCCGGTGCTGCCTGCCGTGTCTCAATGGTTGGCCTGGCTCGGCCAGTGGCCGGCTATCTGGATCGCAACGGTGGCGCACCGCACGGCGTCCGCCCCGTTGGCGACGATGCCGTGGCCGGAGGGCTGGCTCGGCGGCCTCCTCGGTGTGGGGTGTCTGTTGGCGGGGACAGCCGTCTGGTGGGTTGGTGCCAGCCGGGGATGGTGGCAACCGTGGCGCCTTCTCACCCTCGGCATGGTGGCGGTGGCCGTCCTGGCGGCGTTCGTTGCCGGCCCTGGTCGCTGGCCGCCCGCGGGCTGGGTGCTCGTCGCTTGCGACATCGGCCAGGGGGACGCGTTGGTCGTCAACCTCGGTGATGGCTCCGGTCTTGTGGTCGATGCCGGCCCCGACCCAGCTTTGGTCGACCGATGCCTGGACCGCCTGGGGGTCGACCGGGTTCCGCTTCTTGTCCTGACGCACTTTCACGCCGACCATGTGGCGGGCCTTCCGGGGGTGTTGGACGGGCGCGACGTTGAGTCGGTGTTGGTCAGTCCGCTGCGTGACCCCCCAGATCAAGTCGACCAGGGGGCGGAGACCACTCGAGGCCTGAAGGTTGCGGAGGCGGTAGCCGGCCAGAGCGGGCAGTGGGGGTCGACGTCATGGCGAGTCCTTTGGCCCGGCGAGCCGATCACCGGGGAGGGATCGGACGCCAACAACGCCTCCGTGGTTCTGCTCGTCGAGTCGGCCGGCGTCCGCATGCTGCTGACCGGTGACATCGAGCCGCCTGCACAACTGGCCATGCTGCGCGACGCCGCAGTGCCGCAGGTTGACGTGTTGAAGGTTCCGCACCACGGCTCGCGGTTCCAGGACTTCGACTTTCTCTCCGCAGTGGGTGCCCGGGTGGCGATGATCAGCGTGGGGGAGGGCAACCCTTATGGGCACCCGGCGCCTGAGCTGCTGGGGGCCTTATCTGACTCGGGAATCCTTGTGGCACGGACCGACACCGAAGGTAGCGTGGCGGTGGTGGTTGAGGGCGGCGACCTCCGGGTGGTCGGGCTCGGCTGAGTCGGTGGCGTCTGGGATGCTGACCGCGATGGACGTTCCGCCGCTCACCGTGATCACCGGCAACGAGGAGTTGCTCGTCGAACGCGCCCTTAAAGAGCTCATTTCCGAGGTTGCAGAGCCTGGCTCTGAGTTCATCGACCTGTCGGCTCGGTCGCTTCAGTCGGGTCAGCTTGGGGTGGCCGCGTCCCCCTCGCTTTTCGGGGGAGCGCCCGTCGTTGTTGTTGACGGAGTCGAGAACCTGGTGCAGTCCAACCCTGATGTGGCAGCCGCTCTCGACGAGGTGATGGCGTACATCGCGTCTCCGAGCCCGGAGGCCGTCGTCGTGTTGGTGCACGGCGGCGGGAACGGTGGAAAGGGCGTCCTCAACGCGGCCAAGAAGGCCGGTGCGGCAACGGTGACAACGCCGCCATCTCCTTCTGGTTCCACGGCGCTGAGGCTGAATCGTGCCGCCTTCGTCAAAGCAGAGCTTGCCACCCTCACCTGTCACGCCGACCCAGCGGCGATCGACGTGCTGATCAACGCCGTCGGCAGCAAGCTCCGCGATCTGTCGGGTGCGTGCGCCCAGCTGGTGAGCGATGTCGGCACGGGCGGTCACCTCGACGAAGAGGCAGTCCGGCGCTACTACGGCGGCCGCGTCGAGGTGCAAGGCTTCGATATCGCTGACCAGGTGCTGGCGGGCCGGACCGCTGAGGCGCTAGGGCTACTGCGTCACGCCCGCGAATCCGGCGTCCCCGCGGTGCTCGTCACCGCCGCGCTCGGGCGATCGCTTCGACAGCTTGCCCTGGTGGCGTCGGCGCCGCGTGGAACGTCGGCTGACGCGGTGGCGGCCATGTCGGGGGCGCCTTCCTGGAAGGTCAAAGACATTCGGGCGCTGGCGCGTGCCTGGTCAGAACCGGGGCTAGTGTCAGCGATCAAACCAGTTGCAGTCGCAGACCCCGACGGCAAGACCGGTCCGCTCGCCCCCGAGTACGCACTCGAGCGGATGCTGATCACCGTTGGACGCGCCCGCCGCCAGCACTGAGCCGGTCGCTCGCCTGACGCCCGGGCAAACAAAAAGAGCCACGCAGTGCGCGGCTCTCGTTGGTGCCGGCTGGGCCGGCGGACAGTCTTAGGCGACCTTGCCCAGGCGCGATGCCATGCGGGCCTTTTTGTTGGCGGCCTGGTTGGCGTGGATGATGCCCTTGCCGGCAGCCTTGTCGACCAGCTTGGAGGCATCGCGCATCAGCGTCTCGGCCTGAGCCTTGTCGCCGGCGTCAGCGGCCTCGCGGAACTTGCGGATCGCCGTCTTGAACTCAGACTTGACGGCCTTGTTGCGGTCCGTCGCCTTCGCGTTTTGCCGGTTGCGCTTGATCTGGGACTTGATGTTCGCCACGGTGCGTTCTGCCTCAATCGTTAGGAGTCGTGCTGGTGGGTCGGTGCGGGCTGACGACCACACGGAGCCTCAGGCTACCGGCCGCCGGGCCCAGCCTCCAAACCGGCTCAGGAGCGACATCGGCGTGGCCGATAACCGTGAGGTGACTGAAATCGTGCCTGGCGCAACCGGCCCCGGTGACGATCCGAGCCCGCAGGCGTACGCAGTCGGCATGGAGGTGCCCCCGCAGCGGTGGGCCCGTCCGGCTGAGGAGCGCGCCCTGCCTGAGTGGCAGCCCTACTACGGAGTGAGGTTCGGCCGGCGGATCCGAGTGCTGCTGACGGTGCTGGTGGCCGTTCTTCCAGCCCTGTTCACCCTGATGGCCATCGATCAGCTGCTGCTTGCCCGGGAGCGTGGCGAGCGGCGGGAGTGATCTTTCTGATGCCTCTCGTGGTGTTGCTGCCGGTGGTGTTGATGGCGTGGCGTAACCTGTGGGGTCCCCGCCGATAGGGGTTCTGCGTGCGCGACGTGGGACGATGAGGCGTCCGTCCCGACCCCCGACAGATCTCGAAGGAACAACACGGCGTGCCCGCGACCCCTGACGGCCGAGTGCCGCAAGCGGCGTCCACCGATCCTTCGGTGATTCGCAACTTCTGCATCATCGCCCACATCGACCACGGCAAGTCGACGCTGGCCGACCGCATGCTGCAGGCGACCGGCGTCGTCGATCAGCGGCAGATGCGCGCCCAGTACCTCGACCGGATGGACATCGAGCGTGAGCGCGGCATCACGATCAAGTCGCAGGCGGTGCGGCTGCCGTGGACCGGCCCCACTGGCACCGACCACATCCTGAACATGATCGACACCCCCGGACACGTCGACTTCACCTACGAGGTCTCCCGATCCCTGGCCGCCTGCGAAGGCGCAGTCCTACTAGTCGACGCCGCCCAGGGGATCGAGGCCCAGACCCTCGCCAACCTGTATCTGGCGCTCGAGAACGACCTACAGGTCATTCCGGTGCTCAACAAGATCGACCTACCCGCAGCGCAGCCAGACAAGTACGCCGAAGAGCTCGCCCATTTGATCGGATGCCAGCCGGACGACTGTCTCCGCGTCTCGGGCAAGACGGGTGAGGGTGTCGAGCGGCTGCTCGATGAGATCGTCACCCTCCTCCCTTCGCCCACTGGCGACCCCGATGCCGCCGCCCGCGCGATGATTTTTGACTCGGTGTACGACACCTATCGCGGCGTTGTCACGTACGTGCGCGTCATCGATGGACGGCTCACTCCCCGCGAAAAGATCAAGATGATGTCGTCTGGCGTGACACACGAGATGCTCGACATCGGCGTCATCTCGCCTGACCCGCTGTCGACCCAGGGTTTGGGAGTGGGCGAAGTCGGCTACCTCATCACCGGCGTCAAGGACGTCCGTCAGTCACGCGTCGGTGACACCGTGACGGACGCCCCGAAGCCGGCCACTCAGGCTCTGCCCGGATTCCGCGACCCGAAGCCGATGGTCTTCTCCGGGCTCTTCCCCATCGATGGGTCGGACTACCCCGAGCTGCGCGACGCCCTTGAACGGCTACAGCTCAATGACGCTGCGCTGGTGTGGGAACCGGAGACCTCGACGGCACTGGGGTTCGGCTTCCGATGTGGCTACCTGGGGCTGCTGCACCTCGAAATCGTGCGCGAGCGTCTTGAACGCGAGTTCAACCTTGAGCTGATTTCCACGGCGCCCAACGTGGTCTACCGCGTCGTCATGGAAGACGACACCGAGATTGTGGTCACCAACCCCAGTGAGTTCCCGGTCGGAAAGATTGCTGACGTGCACGAGCCAGTCGTCCGCGCCACGGTGCTTTCGCCGTCCGAGTTCATCGGCACGATCATGGAGCTCTGCCAGGGACGCCGCGGGCAGTTGCTCGGCATGGACTACCTGTCGGAGGAGCGCGTCGAGCTGCGTTACATGCTGCCCCTCGCCGAGATCGTCTTCGACTTCTTCGACCAGCTGAAGTCGCGGACCCGCGGTTACGGGTCCCTTGACTACGAGCTGAGCGGCGAGCAGGTGGCCGAGCTGGTGAAGGTCGACATCCTGCTGCACGGTGACACCGTCGACGCTCTCAGCTCGGTCGTGCACAAGGACAAGGCCTACACCTACGGCGTCGCCATGGCCCAGAAGCTGAAGGACCTCATCCCTCGGCAGCAGTTCGAGGTTCCGATCCAGGCTGCCATCGGCGCACGGATCATCGCGCGCGAGAACATCAGGGCGATCCGCAAGGACGTCCTGGCGAAGTGCTACGGCGGTGACATCACGCGTAAGCGCAAACTGCTGGAAAAGCAGAAAGAGGGCAAGAAGCGGATGAAGATGGTGGGCCGCGTCGAGGTGCCCCAGGAGGCCTTCATCGCAGCGCTCTCCAACGAGGGTCCCCCCGCCAAAAAGTAGTCCCAACGTGGCAGATACCGGTCGCCATGGCTACCGAGAACTCGCACGTTGCGGGTAGTTCTGGCGCGCCGCCGGTGGTGCGGACGCCACCCGTTGCCTACGCTGGCCCCACCTGATCATCGGAGGACCGTATGACGATGCCGATCACCGGCAGCGCTGAGGCCGTATACCCGCATCCGGC
>JAJAYM010000245.1 GCA_027117675.1 Actinomycetes bacterium
CCCTTGAACTCCTCGAAGATGACTTCGTCCATCTTGGATCCGGTCTCGACCAAAGCAGTAGCCAGGATCGTCAGCGATCCGCCGTCCTCGATGTTGCGGGCCGCGCCGAAAAAGCGCTTGGGCGGGTATAGCGCCGAAGAGTCGACGCCACCGGACAGGATTCGTCCAGATGCCGGAGCCGAAAGGTTGTAGGCACGGCCGAGACGCGTCATCGAGTCGAGTAGGACGACGACGTCGTGACCGAGCTCGACCAGACGCTTAGCGCGCTCGATCGCCAGTTCGGCGACAGTCGTGTGGTCGTCAGCCGGACGGTCAAAGGTAGAGGCAATGACCTCACCCTTGACGGTGCGCTGCATGTCGGTGACCTCTTCGGGGCGCTCGTCGACGAGCACCACCATCAGGTGCACCTCGGGGTTGTTGGTGGTGATCGCATTGGCAATGGCTTGGAGCACCATCGTCTTTCCCGCCTTGGGTGGGGAGACGATGAGACCGCGCTGACCCTTGCCGATCGGGGCGACGAGGTCGATCACCCGGGTGGTGAGGAGGCTCGACTCGGTTTCCAGACGCAGCCGGTCCTGTGGGTAGAGCGGCGTCAACTTGTTGAAGTCGGGGCGGTCCTTGGCCTTGTCGAGCTCGGCACCGTTGATGGTATCGAGACTGACAAGGGCGTTGAACTTCTCACGACGCTCACCCTCTTTGGGCTGGCGCACAGCTCCAGTCACAGCGTCCCCGCGGCGCAGGTGGTAACGACGAACCTGGGAGAGGGAAATGTACACATCGTTCGAACCGGGCAGGTAGCCCGACGTACGCACGAACGCGTAGCTGTCGAGCACGTCGACGATGCCAGCCACCGGGACGAGAACGTCGTCAGGACTGACCTGCGGCTCCCCCTCGGCGAAGCGGTCACGGGTTCCGCGCTCGCGATAGCGATCGCGGTCACGCCCACGCCGCCGACGCCGACTGCTGCGGCTGCCCTCGTAGTTGTCGCGGTCGCCGCGGTCGTTGCGGTCGCTCTTGTCGTTGCCGTCCTTCGACGGCTCGGACTGGTGCCCCTTGGTCGGTCGTTGGCCCGAGGAGTCATCCTTGGTTGACCGCGAATGCGTCTCGGTCGATCCATCTGAAGCCGGCTCCGCCCGGTCGGCCGACTCTGTCTTGGCGACTGTCTTCGGCTTACGGGCCGGGGCCCTGGTGCTCTTGTCGTTGTCGGTGGAGGCACCGCGAGCGGGGGCAGACGGCCCCTGCTTCTCACGAATTGCCTCAATCAGCTCACCCTTTCGCATACGGGTGGTGCCGGTGATGCCGAGGCCAGACGCGACGGTCTGCAACTCAGCTAGAACCATGCCAGACAGCCCAGGGCTCTTGCGACGGGTTGTCGCGGCCTCAGTGGTTGGCATGGTGTCGGTGGTGTCGCTCACGCGATGTCCTTCCAAATGTTCCGTACGTCGGAGGTGACGCCGGAGGGGATCCCGATGCGGCATTCGGCGTCGGGAGGTGGTGCGTCGCCGACGTCATAGAGGTCAGCGGAGACCGGAACCGAAGTGAAGGAACCTCAGCTGCTGAGCGATCAGAACAGGTTTGGACTGAATACCGTCAGATCTGAGATTAGGAAGACACTCGGGATGCCCGGTGTGTTGTCACCGTATCACCTCGCGTCACCCCGATGTTCCCGGGGGTCGCCATCTCTTTCGGCGTGTCTCCGCTCCAACTGAACCCCAACCCTCGTGATCGGAGCGTTTCAGTCACCTAGACGGCGGCGCGCAGCCCGAAAAGTGACTCAAACCCTTCGATCACTGAAGGGGTGGGGCACCGCTGGCTCGTCAAAGCGGAAGGATCTGAACGCCCTGTCGGTCGATCTCCAACTCCACGATCTGCCACCCGCGTCGAGTCTGGCCCGAGATGTCGGACGCTGTGGTCCTGCTGGTCAACGCCAACACAGTCGGCCCGGCACCTGAGATGACGGCCGGCACACCCGCGTCCCTGAGTTCGTCGACGAGGGCTAGGGAACGAGGCATCACCGGCCGGCGATACTCCTGATGCAGAAAGTCCTCAGTGGCCACCATGAGCAGATCGGGGCGATCGGTGATGGCGCGCCCGAGCAACGCAGCGCGGGCACTGTTGAGGGCGGCATCAGCGTGCGACACGACGTCCGGCAGTGCTTTGCGTGCCTTCGTCGTCCTGAGTTCGGTGCCCGGAATGAAAGCGACGGGGAGCAGGTCGGGGTGCGGGTGCGACCCCAGCACTCCCACCCCTTCCCCCTTGGTCCAGGCCATGGTGAACCCGCCGTGCACAGTTGCCGCGACGTTGTCCGGGTGGCCCTCCATTTTGCTGGCCGCCGCCAGCAGCAGTTCGTCATCGAGCCGATCATCGCCACCAACGGTCAATGCGCGTGCGGCAGCCATCCCACCGACGATCGCAGCCGACGACGACCCCAGCCCCCGGCCCTGCGGAATGCGGTTGAGGCAACGCACCTCCAGGCCGCGTGGCCGGCCGCCCAAGCGGTCGAAGGCGACGTTCAGGGCTTTGATGACCAGATTGCGAGAGTCCTTTGCGACTTTCTCAGCGCCCTCCCCGGCAACGTCGACATCGAGGCCGTTCTCACCCACCCGGACGACGATCTCGTCGTAGAGAGACAGCGCCAATCCGAACGAGTCGTAGCCCGGCCCCAGGTTCGCGCTCGTCGCTGGAACGCGAACACGGAGCGTCGCCGCGCGGAACATCGGAGCAGGCACTAGGGCGTCAGACCCAACAGCGACGCAGCCGAGTGCGGATCGGCCTCCACCGTCACTGGCTGCGGTGCGCCGGCAATCGCCCAGTCTGGATCCTTCAATCCGTGGCCGGTGACGGTACACACCACGGTCTGTCCTGGGTCAACGAGACCTTCGTCGGACTTCTTCAGCAGCCCCGCCACTCCGGAGGCCGATGCTGGCTCGACAAATACGCCCTCCTGGGACGCCAGTAGCCGATAGGCCGACAGAATCTCGCGGTCGGTGACGGCGTTGATGAGACCCCCGGAGTCGTCGCGCGCCTCCAGGGCGAACTTCCAGGAAGCGGGGTTGCCGATCCGGATGGCGGTCGCCACCGTCGAGGGATTGGGGACTACCTCGCCGCGCACGATCGGCGCCGCGCCCGCAGCCTGGAATCCCCACATCCGTGGGCGGTGCGAGCTCAGGCCGTCGTCTGCGTACTCGCGATAGCCCTTCCAGTACGCGGTGATGTTGCCGGCGTTACCAACGGGCAGCGCATGGATGTCGGGCGCATCGCCCATCTGTTCAATGATCTCGAACGCAGCCGTCTTTTGCCCTTCGATTCTGACTGGGTTCACGCTGTTGACCAACGCGACGGGGTACTGCTCGGAGAGCTCGCGCGCGAGTTGCAGACAATCGTCGAAGTTGCCGTTGACCTGCAGGAGCCGAGCGCCGTGTGCCAGCGCCTGGCTCAGCTTGCCTAGCGCGATCTTTCCTTGCGGCACCAAGACAGCGCAGACCATTCCGGCGCGGACGGCGTAGGCGGCGGCGCTGGCGCTGGTGTTGCCAGTGGAAGCGCAGATGACAGCCTTGGCGCCGTCCTCCGCGGCCTTCGAGATCGCCATAGTCATCCCGCGGTCCTTGAAAGATCCCGTGGGATTAGCACCCTCCACCTTGAGCCACACCTCGCAGCCGGTGCGCTCGGACAGCACGCTGGCGCGCACCAGGGGCGTTCCACCTTCACACAACGAGATCACCGGCGTGGCGTCAGTCACGGGTAGGCGGTCGCGATATTCCTCGATGATTCCGCGCCACTGCTGAGTCTTCTCGGTCGACACGATGCTCATTCTCCCACCACCCTCATCGTTGAGGCGATCCGCCGGACGGAGTCGAGATCACGAAGACTCTTGCACGTCTTGGCCAATGACTTCTCCTGTGCCTCGTGGGTGACGATCTCCAACCTGGCGTCGTCACCATGCCCCTCCTGCCGAAGAGTCTCGATGCTGACGTCGTGCTCAGCGAAGACCGCCGCCACCGATGCAAGGACTCCGGCTTTGTCGGTCAAGTCGAGGGCGATGAAGTACCGCGTCGATGATTCATCGAGGGGAAGCACCGGCAGTGCCGCGTAGGCTGACTCGCGGGGCCCATGACCACCGCTGATCCGGTTGCGGGCGACCGCGACGATGTCGCCGACCACCGCACTCGCTGTTGGCGCACCTCCGGCACCCGGACCATAGAACATCAGTTGGCCCGCCGCGTCCGACTCGACAAAGACGGCGTTGTAGGCCTCGCGAACTGCCGCTAGTGGATGCTGCCGCGAGAGCATGGCCGGGTGCACGCGCACGTTGATTCCACGCCCGTCGAAAGAGCGCTCGGCCACCGCAAGCAACTTGATGACGTGGCCGGAGGCCTTGGCGGCAGCGACGTCGGCCGCGGTGATCGACGCGATGCCTTCGCAGTAGACGTCAGCAAGGGTCACCCGCGAATGGAAGGCCAGGCTGGCGATGATGGCGGCCTTGGCCGCGGCGTCATGGCCTTCGACATCTGCAGAGGGGTCGGGCTTCTCGGCGTAGCCAAGCTCTTGAGCCTCAGCCAACGCGTCGGAGAACGAAGCGCCGCTCTCGTCCATCCGGGTGAGTATGTAGTTTGTGGTTCCGTTGACGATCCCGAGCACACGTTGCACTCGATCGCCCACGAGCGACTCGCGTAGCGGCCGGAGCAGCGGGATGGCACCGGCCACGCTGGCCTCGAAGTACAGGTCAACGCCGGCCGCGTCGCAGGCTTGGTGAAGTTCGGCGCCGTGCTGGGCCAGCAGCGCCTTGTTGGCAGTGACGACGCTTGCCCCTGCCTCGAAGGCGCTCAGGATCAGGTGACGGGCGGGATCTATGCCCCCCAAGACCTCGACCACGATGTCCGCTCCACGCTCGGTCACCAAACCTTGGAGATCGTCGGTGGTAAGGGCAGGGTCGATCCAGCTACCGCGGTTCACCCCGGTGCGGCGCACGCCGACGCCGACTAGCTCCAGCGGGGCGCCGACCCGAGCCGCCAGATCGGGTGCCTGCTCCGCTAGCAAACGAGCAACCTCGGAGCCGACGACACCAGCCCCCAGGAGCGCCACCTTGAGCGGCTTCGCGCTCATCGTTCCTCCCGGTCGCTCGACTCCGGATACCCGGAGCGCCCCCGAGCGGCTAGGTGTCGCCCTCGGGTTGGTGCGACTCAAGCCTCCCATGCGCGACCACGCAGAACTCATGACCCTCTGGATCGACCATCGTCTACCACTCGACACCCTAGGCGGCGGTTGGAGCCCCCTTCCTGACGGCGCCAAGTCGTTCGAGCTCATGAACGTGTGCCGACGCATCGTCAGGGTGCACGTCGATGTGCATGCGATTCTTTCCTGACTTCGGCTCGGCGACCGGCTGCAGGATCAAGATGGGTCCTGGTGGCTCACTATCAACAGGGGCGGGAATCGGGTACCCGTCGGCCCGGTCGACGATCTGATACCCGAGCGCGGCCTCCCAGAACGTCACCAGGGCGTCCGGGCCGAGACAGTCCAACACCACCGACGCGCGCACGCTGCGACCCCTAGGACATGACGACCTGCGCGTCAGGCGCTCGTGTCGAGAGCCAGCAGGTCGGCAACGGTCTCGCGCCGGATCAGAACCCGAGGCCCGTCGGACGCCGAGACGGCGACCACCGGAGGGCGACCGAGCAAGTTGTACGTCGACGCCATGCTGCGGCAGTAGGCGCCTGTAGCTGCCACAGCGAGAAGGTCATCGGCCCGCACATCCTCGGGCAACCAAGCGTCGCGGACGACGATGTCGCCACTCTCACAGTGCTTGCCTACGACGCGGGCCAGCATGGGCGGGGCATCGGAGTGCCGCTCCGCCACCACGACGGTGTAGTCGGCGTCGTACAGCGCCGTGCGCGGGTTGTCGCTCATCCCACCATCGACGCTGACGTACGCCCTCGATGCTCCGGCGTCCAAGGCCACCTGCTTGACGGTGCCAACCTGATAGACCGTCACCATGCTTGGCCCAACCAGTGCGCGGCCTGGCTCGACCGCCAGGCGCGGAACCGTGAGCTCGTAGGCCCGGCACTCACGCTCGAGGATAGCTCGCAGATTGGATGCGACGTCCGACGTCGCAATGGGATCGTCTGAGTGCACATACGCGATTCCCAGCCCGCCACCGAGGTTGAGCTCGGGCAGTTCGACGCCGTGCCGCGCTCGCACTTCGGCGAGCAGCTCAACGGATCGGTGAGCGGCCACCTCGAAGCCGGACGTGTCGAAGATCTGCGAGCCGATGTGCGAGTGGATGCCGACCAACTCGAGAGACGGTTGCAGCAGGACTAGTTCAACGGCCCTGGCGGCTGCACCGGAGGCAAGTGAGAACCCAAACTTCTGGTCCTCGTGAGCCGTGGCGATGAACTCGTGGGTGTGAGCCTCGACGCCGACGGTTACCCGCACAAGCACTCGCTGCCGGATGCCGGCCTCCTCCGCGCAGCGGGCGAGTCGGCGGATCTCTTCGGTGGAGTCGATGACAACCCGGCCAACGCCAAGCTCGACAGCATGGGTGAGCTCGTCGACCGACTTGTTGTTACCGTGAAACAGCACGCGTTCCATCGGGAACTCAGCTCGTTCGGCGACGGCTAGCTCTCCTCCGGTGGCGACGTCAAGACCGAGCCCTTCTTCGGCTACCCAGCGGAGCAGGGCGACACTGCTGAAGGCTTTGCTGGCGTAGTACACCTCGGCGCCGTCGAATGCCTGCGCGTACTCCCGGGAACGCTGGCGGAAATCGTCCTCATCCAAAAGGAAGAGCGGTGTACCGAAGGACCGAGCGAGTTCAGGAACGGGGCGATCGTGCAGTCGTAGCTCGCCAGATGTCGCCCGACGCATCCCCTCCGGCCACACGTGGCTGCTCAAGGCGTTCAGATCGGCCGGGGGGGCAGCGAGCAGACCGTCGCCGACGAGATCGCCGTGTCTGGGGCCGGCGGGATGGGGGCGCATGCGACGTGCTCCTCGGCGGTACTGGCGATCGGATTGCGTTGACGGAGCGCTGAGCCTAGTGCGCAGCGTTAGTCCTTCGACGCCTCACCCGCGTTGGCGCGCCCACTACGGCGGCGCAACGACCACGCCTCATGCCCGATGGTGCCGATGGCCCAACCCAACAACATCGCCACGAGAATGACCAGAAAGAGTGGAGCTTGGATCGTCCAGCCGAAGACCTGGATCGTCGTGTCCGCGGAGTTCTGGGCCACGAGGATCACGGCCACCAGCACCAGAAGAACCCAGAACACCCGCCCCAACGTCACCCACACTCGCCGGGTCAACTCAGCCATCTGAACCCTCCAGCAGTCCGTGAGCTCGAAAGGTCTCGTAGCCTCGTCGGGTGAGCGTTTCGAGCTCGGCGAAGAGCTCAGCATCGACCCTGGTGAAGTTGAAGCAGCTCTTACCCTGCATACGCTTCCCCAGCGCAGGCGAAATCTCGTCGACCATCTCGGGAAATCCGTAGAGCGGCATCAAGTGGAAGGTCACGTAGCGCTTGCCCTGGCGGACCGAGGCGAAGTAGCCGGGATAGCCATCCTTCGCGCGCCGCCACCTGGTCTGCAGGCCATACTCCACATCAGTGTCGACGTTGACCTCCATCCCTGGCGCATACGGCTTGAGAATTGAGCGCAGCTCAGCGAACACCCGCGTGAAATCCTTTTCGGCCATCGGTTCCTCCAGAGGGATCAGCCAGGATTGAAGATGCTGTGCGCGTCGTGGAAGTGCAGGACATACCGGCACTCGCGGCATATGTCGAGGGTCATTCGGTGACTCGTCAGCCCCCACCGGCCGTTTTGGCGCGACTCCTGCATCTCGAAGTCTCCGCTGTCACAGACCGGGCACTTCAGTCGGATCTGGCCGGTCGCGTCCTTCATTCCCATGCGTGAAACCTAGCCGAGCCCAGTGGTGGTCTGCCGGGGCCCGTGATGTCAAGATGGAGCGATGTCAGCCTGGTGGGTCGAGGCGTTTGGTGATCCCTGTCGCTCCTGCGACTACAACTGGTCCGTGTCCCTCGACGCAGCGATGGCACGGGTCTCGGACTCCCCCGAGCGCTACAGAATTCTGCTTCATGATCACAGTGGACGGGAGCGGCTCCCGGAGTTGTCGTGGTCAGCGAAGGGATACGTCTTTCACGTCGCTGACAACCTTCGAATCTGGGCTGAACGGCTGACGGCAGCCAGCGCCGGCGCCACCGACCCGATAACCGAGTACGACGACAACCTCCTAGCTCGGGCGCGCGCCTACGAGCAGCTGCCGATAGGGGCTGCGATCTGGTCGCTTCACAAAGCCGTTGACTGCTGGAAGGAGAGCGTGGTCGTCGCCGACGAAACAGCGGTGGTGCTGAACCATCCGCGGCGCGGCGCGCTCAGCGTCCTCGACGTGGTCCGGAGCAACTGTCACGACGTGGTCCACCACGAGTGGGACATCTAACGATCACTCGCCGCAAACTACCCGGCCTGTACTAGCGGAAGCAGCGCCGTGGCTACATCCGCTTAGGCGCCGAGACACCCAGCAAGTCCAGTCCGTTCGCCAACACCTGACGAGTGGCCGAACAAAGCATCAAGCGCGCTTCGTGCGTCGGCGTCGCATCCTCGTCACCACGTGGCAGGACTCGGCATGAGTCGTAGAACTTGTGGTACGCCGTGGCCAGTTCCTCGAGATAGCGCGCTACGCGATGCGGCTCACGTAGCTCAGCCGAGCTGGCCACGACGCGGGGGTACTCCCCGAGCACACCAAGGAGGTCACCTTCGCGATCATGAGAAAGAAGGGAGGGGTCAAACTTCTCGACGTCAATCAGAAGTCTGAGATCCGCAGCACTTCGAAGCAGCGAGGAAATGCGCGCATGGGCGTACTGCACGTAGAAGACTGGGTTGTCATTGGTCTGCTTGACCAGAAGTTCGAGGTCGAGGGTGATCGGCGAGTCAACGGGATATCGGCAAAGCGTGTACCTGGCCGCATCAACACCCACCTCGTCGATGAGGTCCTCGAGCGTAACGATGTCACCCTTGCGCTTGGAGAGGCGGAATTCCTCGCCGCCGCGAAACATCTTGACCAGCTGACCGATCAAGACCTCGATCGAATAGTTCGGGTCGTCGCCGGCGCAAGCGGCGATGGCCCGGAGTCGGTTGACGTATCCGTGGTGGTCAGCGCCGAGCAGGTAGATGTTGATATCGAAGCCACGCGCGCGCTTGTCGAGGTAGTAGGCCGAGTCGGAGGCGAAGTACGTAGTCTCTCCGTCCCCCTTGATGAGGACGCGGTCCTTGTCGTCATCGAAGTCAGTGGTCCGCAGCCAAAGGGCGCCATCTTGCTCATACACATGGCCCTGCTCGCGCAATGCGGCCAGACCCCGCTCTACCGCACCAGACTCATACAGCGACCGCTCGGAGTACCAAACATCGAACTCGGTACGAAAGAGCGCGAGAACATCCTGCTGTTGCTTCAGCTGTTGCGCGTACCCGGCCTCACGAAACGCAACTAGCTGTTCGTCAGGCGTCAGCTTGAGGAACTCACGGTGCTCAGCCACGATGGCCGTCGCGACTTCAGTGACATAGCCGCCGTGATACCCGTCCTCTGGCGCGGGACGTCCGTTCGCCGCCTCGCGCAGCGACTCTCCGAACCGATCCATCTGAACGCCGCGGTCGTTGATGTAAAACTCTCGGGCGACGTCGGCGCCAGCTGCCTCCAATACGCGGGCAATGGCATCCCCGACTGCAGCCCAGCGGGCATGCCCTAGGTGTATCGGACCGTTGGGGTTGGCACTGATGAACTCGACGTTGACGCGAGTTCCCGTCATGGTCGTGACCCGACCGTACGACTCACCCTGACCGACGATCGTGCGCGCCAGCTCACCCTGCGCTGCAGCCTCAAGGGTGATGTTAAGGAACCCCGGACCGGCGATATCCACGGCCGCGACGCCGGGGAGCGCCGTGATCCGCTCGGCCAACACCGTCGCCACCTCCCGCGGTGGGCGAGCGGCGACCTTCGCTAGCTGGAGGGCGACGTTGGTCGCATAGTCACCGTGATCGGTAGACCTCGGACGCTCGATGGTGACACTCGTCGGTCGTCGATCGGCTGGGATATCCAGCTCGCCGGAGGCCACAGCGGCGTCCAGGACCGACAAGAGCGCGGACGAGAGTTCAGCGGGAGTCACCGGGCAAGGTTAGCCAAACACCGTGACGCGCCGCCGAGTACCTAGCCTGCGACGACGATCGCGGCAGCGGCGCACACCGACAGAAGCACCAACACCAGCGCGGGTGACAGCGCCGCAACCGGAACTCGACGCGTCAACTGGCGAAAGGCCAGAGCCCCGTACGACGACGCGAGCACGACCGCCGCCACGGCTGCTGCCGCATGAGCGGCGAAGACCCCGACGACAACGACGGCGGCTGCCACGAGCTCGAGCCATCCCGACGCCGTCCAGAGTGCCGCGGGAATCCCGGCACGGTCCCGCGCCTGCAGCGAAGCGGGCAGATGCTGCACCTTGGCCATGCCGACCATCACGGCAAACAGGGTGAGCAGCAGCGAGAGGCCGACGGCAAGCAGTTCCACACCGGGGATCCTTTCAGATCACGCCTTGGTGATGAGTCGCCCTACCTCTGCCAGCAGCTCTTCAGGGTCGAACGGTTTGGTCAAGTACCCGTCAGCCCCAGCCCCTTGCGCGAGCTCAAAGTCTCGGCGCTGCGCGGATGCGCTGACGATAAGGATCGGAATCTGCGCCATCGACGGCGTGGCCTTGAGCTTGGCGGTGAGCTCGACGCCGTCCAGGCCGGGCATCACAACATCCAGGCAGAGCAACTGCGGAGCAGGGGCCCGCCCCTCGGTGACCTCCGCGAGCAGTCGAAGGCACTCCTCGCCATCCTCAGCCGTCTGCACGTCGTAGCCCTCGAGCCCAAGGTTGAGCGCGATCAGCTCGCGGATCGTCGGCGAGTCGTCGACGACCATCACACGTCCCAGGCTCTGCTCCGTCACACCTCTCCTTCGGCCGAACGAGGGTCGACCTTCAGGCCACCGAGGCGAGAACCGCCACAGAGACCACGGCCAAAGCCAGCCCCCACCGTTGCAGCGCCTGGAGGTGCTCCTTCAAGACGATCCTGGCCATCAGGACGGTGGCCGCCGGGTAGAGGGCGGTGATCACCGCAACGACTGTGAGCAAGCCCTCGCGGGTCGCGAGCATGAACATCGCCGTCGCCGCAACGTCCAACAGCGTCGACGCGAACCCCAGCACCAGGACGTCACGAGATGGCCGCGTCAGCGCGTTGGATCCGAATGCCACCGCGATGAGTAATACAGACGTCACGATGCGGACGACCACCAGCGGCCACAGCCCGCTGTCGTCGGGGGCGCGCTCAAGTGCCACCAAGAAGATCGAAATGAAAACCCCGGCACCGAAGGACAGGAGCAGCACCTGGAGCGTGACCGGGTGGGGCGCGTCCTCATGGGCCTGGCTCACCATGAGCACCGCGACCATGCCAAGGGCGATCCCAATCCAGCCCAACAGTGGTAGGCGCTCGCCGAAAAACACCCCAGCCACCACCGGTAGCACGACAGCAATCAGCGCCGAGACCGGCGAGGCGACACTCATGGGTCCGATCGCTAGTGCGCGGAAGAGCATCACGTACGCGAATGCTCCGCTTATGCCGGAGATCACGCCCCAGAACCAGACCTCTGCGGTCACGACGCCCCCGACGAAGGGCGCTATCAGCAGCAGGACGACCAGTCCGAGGGGTTGCGTCAACGCACCCAAGAGGAAGATGTGCGCCCTTCGCGCCGCAATCCCGCCCAGGAAGTCCGTCAGCCCGTAGGCGACGGACGACCCCAGCGCCAGGAGGATTGCCGTCACGGCGAGCCCATGCCCAAGATCTTGCGGGCCGACCTCATGGCGGCGCGAGTGGCACGCGCTGAGCGCATTCGGTTGTCACCGACCTCCACCTGAAGGGAGAGGCCGTCAACCAAGGCCACCAGCGACGCCGCAACCTCCTCGGACGGGCCGTCGATGGCAAAGTCACCTGCCGTGACACCGTCGTCAACCGCCCGGCGAACCAAGAGTCGCCAGCCGCGCGCGACGCCGGACGAATCCTCGCGCAGCGCGCTGTCACGAGACGCGGCACGCCAGTACTCCATCCACAGCAGCCAGCCTTCGCGGCGCTCGTCGTCGTCGATCGAGATCCCAAGGCGGATGAAGGTCTCGATCCTCGTCCAGGGGTCGACCTCGCACTCAACGGCAGCGCGCAGCCGGGCCAGCTCTTCGGCTACCCCGGCACGCAGGACCTCACGCACGAGGTCGTCGCGCGTCCCGAATGCGTACTGCAGCGAGCTCACGGGTACTCCCGTAGCGTCAGCAACATCCCCGAAGCGCAGAGCATCGAAGCCGCGCTCGACCGCCACAGCACGGGCTTGGCGCAAGAGTTCTTCGCGGTCGTGCGCGGGCGGGCGGCCTTTGCGCTTGACGTCGGTCATACCCACCGTTATACCGTACGTCCATACGGAAATGACGAGGGAGACCATGGACGACGGGCGACGCGCGACCTCTTACTGGCACGACTCGCTGCCGGAAGGCGATCTCGATGCCCTGCGTCCGGCACTGCCTGGCGACCTGGATGCGGACGTCGCGGTCGTCGGCGGTGGGTTCACGGGGTTGTGGACTGCCTACTACCTCGCCGAGCGAGATCCCTCGCTGCGCATCGTTGTTCTCGAAAAGGACTTTGCCGGGTTCGGTGCGTCAGGTCGAAACGGCGGATGGGCCTCTGCCTTCCTGCCGACGAGCTGGGAGAAGGTTGCAGCAGCCTCCTCACGCAGCGAGACCTTACGGTTCCAGCTAGCGGCGAATGCGGCCGTTGATGAGATCGGCAAGGTGGCTGCTGACGAAGGCATCGACGGTCACTATGCGAAGGGCGGCTACCTCCGCGTCGCCACCTCCGCCCTGCAGTGGGACCGGCTGCAAGAGCAGTTCACCCACGCTCGCGCGTGGGAGCAGACCGATGACGACATCACGTTGCTCGACCGCAACGAAGCCAAGGCCCGAGTGGGTGCCGACGGAGTGTACGGCGGTCTTTACACGCCCCACTGTGCAGCGATTCATCCGGCACGCATGGTTCGGGGGCTAGCCGAGGCGGCAGAGCGGCGGGGCGTCACGATTCACGAGGGCACTGAGGTGACGGAGATCGAGCCTGGTGCTGTGCGGACTACTCTCGGCACCGTGCGCGCTGCAGTCGTCGTGCGCGCCCTTGAGGGGTACACCGCCAGTCTCGCCCAGTACCGACGCGCGCTGGTTCCGATCTACTCGCTGATGATCGCGACCGAACCACTTCCCAGCCACGTGTGGGACGAGATCGGTTGGCGAGCCAGGGAGACCTTCAACGACGACCGGCGCTTTCTCATCTACGCACAGCGGACGGCTGACGGCCGCATCGCGCTCGGGGGTCGAGGTGCACCGTACAGGTGGGGGTCACAGATCGACCCTGCGTTCGAGCATCCGCGCGAGGTGCACGGCGCCTTACAACGAACGCTGGTTGCGCTCTTCCCTGCCCTGCAAGACGTCGCCGTCACTCACCGCTGGGGCGGTGTGCTCGGCGTCCCGCGTGACTGGTTCCCGTCAGTCCGATTCGACCGCTCCACCGGGTTCGCAACCGCAGGTGGTTACGCCGGAGACGGTGTCACGCTCACCAACCTCGCCGGTCGCACCTTGGCCGACCTCATCACCGGCACGCAGAGCGATCTGACGACCTTGCCCTGGGTCGGCCACGAGTCGCGGCGCTTCGAGCCGGAACCGCTGCGCTTCGTCGGCATCAACGCCGGGTTCCGGCTCGCATCGTGGGTCGACGGTCGAGAAGAACGAACGGGCCGGCAAGCGACCATCCTTGACAAGGCCCTCAGCCTGCTCACCGGCCACTAACAACCATCCCCCGCCCTAGGCAAGAAGGACACCTTTACGCGTCCGCAACAAACTTTCGAGCCACTCATGCCCGCGAACGCCGGGACTCACTCCGAGATGAGGGTGTTGGTCGGGCGCTGAGAGCGCGTGAGGGCGTCCCTCTTGCGGTTATGAGGTTGGGGGGTCGTAGAGCGCCTTGCGGGCGATAAGCATGTCCTCCATGGTCGCGACCTCGGCCTGCTGGCCGGCAACAATGGTGTCAGCCAGGTAGGTCACCTCGGAACGGTCGGTGAGCGGAAGGACCGCCTCGGCCATCTCCACTCCACCTCTGTGGTGGTCGATCATCAGTTCAAGGAAGAGCAGCTCCGCCTCGACGTCGGAAGCCTCCCGCAGCTGATCCAACTGGGCGTCAGACGCCATGCCTGGCATGTCGTCGTACGACTCCATCATCGCTTCGCCATGACCGTGATCGCTCCACTGCATCGGCGGGCGCACAGACGTCTGCGGCAGCTCCCACTGTTGCAGCCAGCCGCTGAACATGCCCATCTGGGCGCGTTGGGTGTTGATCATGTCGTAGGCCATCACGCGGACCTCGGGATCGTCGGTTCGGTGGCGGACGATGAACGCCATCTCAACGGCCTGAGCGTGGTGCACCGACATGTCGCGGGCGAAGCCCGCCTCCGGAGACTGGTCTTCGGGCTCCGACTCGCTGCCGAGCAGCAGGCCCCCGAGGACAGCCCCAACGATGAGTGCCGCAACAGTTGCGACACCCACGGTCAGGGCCTTCACGGCATCTCCCCCGCCTCGCAGGTGGCACCAGGCTCGGGGGTCTGTGGGCCAGACCGGTAGGTGGTCAGGAACTCGCCGATGCGAGGGTCGTTCGCCTTGTCCACCCCCAACTGGACGCCCCACGCGGTCAGGACGATCGGCGAATCTTGGTCGGGATAAGGGCTCATGAACGAGTAGGGCTGTCCGGTCACCTTTGCCGCCAACGAGTCGATGTCGGCCTCCGACGCCGCAGCCGAGTGGGTCACCCATACCGCACCGTGCTCCAGCGAGTGCACGGCGTTCTCGTTGCGTACCGGCTCGTCGAACACCGTGCCTGTGCAGTCCAGCCACTGCGGGTCGTGGTCGCCGCCCACTGGTGGACTTTGTGCGTAGTCGACATCGTCTGTGGTGTGCTCGCGGCTCAGGCCGCCGAACGTCTGCACCCCCTCGATCCCACCGTCGCTCGGCTCGGGAGTCGGATCGGACGCTGTCGAGCAGCCCGCCCCTAGAACTAGCACGATCACAGCGGGGGTGAGGAGCCTCCAGGGCATGCGCGATCTCATACCCGCGATCGAACCACGTCGCTGACCCCGATCAGGACAGCGGGCGGCTGCGCTCGGGGTCGAAGAAGGGGCGGAGTGAGGCTTTCACCGGCACGCGCTCGCCGGCGATGTCCACTTCGAAGCTGCCATCCTTGATATCGGCAGCAGTGAAGCCCGCCTCTCGCTCAACGTCGGCGATCCCACAGGCCGCCCCGAGCGAGTAGCCGAACGCGCCGACCCGCAGCGACCCGACGGGTTCACCGTCGATGAAGATCGGCTCAGCGCCCACTAGGTCGTAGTCGGGCGACTCGAGCAAGACGTTGACCAGTCTCTTCTGCAAGGGGCCCGACTCCTTCTGCTTGAGCAGCGCCTCACGACCGACGAAGCCCCCCGGCTTGTCCCAAGAAACCGCGAACCCCAGGCCCGCCTCCAGCGGCGTGTCTGTGGAGTCGATGTCATGGCCCATGTCGCGGTAAGCCTTCTCCATACGCATGGTCGAGAGCGCACCAACGCCCGTCGGCTTGAACCCAAGATCGGCACCGGCCGCCCGCATCTGGTCGTACAGTGTCGCGCCGAACTCAGTGGGAATGAGCAAGTCCCAGCCGAGCTCTCCGACGTAGGTGACGCGCAGCGCCCACAACGGCGTGTAACCGAGTTCAACCTTCTGCGCGGTGAGATACGGGAAGGCCTCGTTCGACCAGTCGTTCGGGCTGAGCCGCTGCAGCAGCTCGCGGGAGCGCGGCCCCTGCACCGTCAGCAGCGCCAGCCCACTGGTGACATCGGTGACGGTGAGGAACTCACCCTCGTCGGTGTGGCGCCGAATCCACGCCGGCAGGCGCCGATGCACGTTGTCTGCACTGATCACCATGAACTGGTCGTCGGCTTGCCGTGTCACGGTGACGTCGGCGATGATTCCGCCACGCTCGTCCAGCCACTGGGTGTAGACGATCCGACCGACCTCGGTGTCGACGTTATTGGCACACACCCGGTTCAGCACCTGCATCGCGTGCGGGCCCTGAACCAAGTAGTTCGACATCATCGTCATGTCGATCGCGCCGACGTTTTCGCGAGCGTTGAGGTGCTCATCGCGGGTGCGCTCGAACGCCTCGCCCCGCTTGAACCCCCACTCGACGGCAGGCGTCGCCCCAGGCCCGCTGAAGAACTCCGGGTACTCCCAGCCGTTAGACGCGACCAGGTAGGCGCCGTCAGCCAGGTGCTGCTCATGGAACGGACCGCGCCGGACGTTGCGGCCCTCCTTCGGCATGGCGTTCGGCCACGACAAATCGTTGAGCAAGAACCCAAGCCGCTCGACCGTCCGCTCTTTCCGGAACAGCCGGGTGGCCTGGAACTCATGGGTGCGGTCGACGCCGACCTCGGTGAGGTCAATGGGCGGGTACTCCTCGATCAACCATTGGGCCATGACGTGGCCGAGGCCCCCGCCCATCAAGATGCCGACCGAGTTGAGCCCACAGGCGAGATAGAGTCCGTCGACCTCAGGTGACTCACCGAGCATCGGGGAGATGTCGTCGGTGAAGCTCTCCGGCCCACAGAAGAGCGTGCGGATGCCGGCGTCTTCCAGCGCGGGAAACCGCTTCATCGCCTTCTCCAGGAATGGCGAGAGACGGTCCCAGTCGGGGGGTAGCACCGCGAACGCAGACTCCTTCGGCGTTCCGTCCAGCGACCAAGCGGCGCCGACCGGCTCGAACATCCCGACCAGCAGGCCGCCGCCCTCTTCGCGGTAGTAGCCGTACGCCTCTGGGTCTTCGATAACCGGAACGCTTTCCGGCGTCACTCCGTCGATCGGCTCGGTGAGCAGGTAGTAGTGCTCGGCAGCCTGCAGCGGCACCGTCACCCCAGCTTTGGCGGCGAGCTCGCGGCCCCACAGGCCAGCGGCGAGTACGACTTTCTCGCACTCGATCGTCCCGCGCTCGGTGACGACCCCGACGACGCGGTGGTCCTTGATCACGAAGTCGATGACCTCGGTGTTCTCGAAGATCTGGGCGCCCTTCATCTTGGCGCCTTTGGCCATCGACATCGTCACGTCGACCGGGTTGGCCCGCCCCTCATCCGGCGTCCAGAAGCCAGCGATGACGTCGTCGACCTGCATCAGCGGGACGATGTCGAGGATCTCCTGGGGCGACAGGATCTGCTTCTCCATGCCGATCGACCGCATGTAGGCGGTCTCGCGTCGGTAGGCCTCATCGCGACGCTCGGTGGTGGCCAGCTGGAGGTAGCCAACATCCTTGAACCCGGTCGACAGACCGGTCTCCTCCTCGAGACGGTTGTAGAGGTCGCGGGAGTATCGCGCCATCCAGAGCGGGTCCTCCGACGCTCCACCGGAGACCACCTCGCCTGCGGCATGCCACGTGGTGCCGGACGTCAGCTGCTTACGTTCCAGCAGTACAACCTCCGTGGCCCCCATCGTCGCCAGGTGGTAGGCGATCGAGGTACCGATCACGCCCCCGCCGACGACGACGTACTGCGCCCGCCCCGGTAGGTCGGTACTGCTCTGGGTGCCGGCGGCCTTAGCTGCCGCTGGGTTGATATCAGCGAAGTCGAGAGACATGACGTCAGCCTGCCATGTCTTACTTCACTGGTCGACCGTTCAGCGAAACTGGCGGTAAAGGTTTGGCATCGACCGCTGAGGGGTCAGGCCTGGGGCTCGTCGCACGACGCGTTGGGCTCCGGAGTCTGGGGCCCTTGGCGGAACTCGGTCACGAAGTCGTCCAGACGCGGGTCGTCGACGCCGTCCAGCTCAAGTTGGGTGTTCCACGCGCTGGCGACGACAGGTGCTTCTTGCCCCTCGTATGGCGAAAGCAAGGTGTAGTTCTCACTCAGCCGGCTTCGTAGCGTATCGACGTCGGACTCGGGCAGTGCTGGGTCGTAGGTGATCCACACCGCACCGTGTTCGAGCGAGTGGACGGCCTTCTCGCTTTCGATGGGCTCGTCATAGAACCCGCACTTGAGCCAGAGCGAGTTGTGC
>JAJAYM010000246.1 GCA_027117675.1 Actinomycetes bacterium
CTCGTCGACGCCGTCGGTGGCGGCGACCTGGAAGCGCGATTCCTCAGTCACTGGCGGCCGCCTCCGCTGTTCGCCGCGTGCTCGCTGCTCACGTACAACCGCGAGCGCAACGTGCTTGTGCGCAACTACGATTACCCGCCGCTGCTCTGTGACAACACCGTGCTGGCGTCTTCGTGGCACGAGTCCCGCGTCATGGCCATGACCGACTGTCTCTGGGGCGCGCTAGACGGAGTCAACGAGCACGGCCTATCGGTCGCGATTGCCTTCGGTGGGCGGCCGGTCGTTGGTGAGGGGTTCGGCATCGGGCTAGTGGTCCGCTATCTGCTCGAGTTTGCGTCAACCGTCGATGAGGCGGTGGCGATGCTGCACCGGATCCCGATCCAGCTGACCTACAACGTTGCCCTCGTGGATGCCGCCGGACGCGGTGCGATCGTGTACGTGGCGCCCGACTGCGAGCCGATGGTGAGCGGTGCGATCACGGCGGCCAATCGGCAGGGTCCGACGCTGTGGCCTGAGCATGCTGAGTTCTGCGCGACCGTGCCTCGCGAGCGGGCCATGGCTGATGCCGTAGCCACCCCCGGGCTGGGTGTTTCTGAGCTCGTGAGCCAGTTCCTGGTGTCTCCGATCCACCGGTCGACCGCGAGCAGCACGTGGGGGACGGTGTACACCGCGGCCTACGACTCCGATCATCGGATGCTGGAGCTCAGCTGGCCAGATGATCGCTGGACGTTGTCGCTGTCTCACTTCGAAGAGGGCGTCCGCCACCGCAAGTCGCTGGTGGCCATTCCTCCACCGGTGTACGAACCGCCAATCCACCACGCCCCAGAACACCCTCCGGTATTGATCGCGTGAACGCCTATCACGGGCCTCAGAACAGGGATAGGGTCCCGGCAGGATGGCGAAGAAGAAGCGCAAGAACAAGAAGGGCAAGCGCAAGAAGCACCTGCGCGCTGGCCGCCCTCCACGGCGACTGGACAAGACCATGAGCAACGTCGGAACAGGGTCGACTAAGAAGCCGACCAAGACTCAGAAGGCGAAAGCAACGCGGGCGCGCCGGAAGCCCGAGGGTCCGGTCCTGCGCAGCTTGTCCGACATCTACCAGTACTTCCGTGAGAACACGTCCCCCGTCTACTTCATCTCGCCGACCTCGTACAACTTGCTGGGTATCGATGAGTGGATCGGGTCGTTTCGGTACATCACCTACTTCGACAGCTTCCACGGCGGTCACTCGCGGTCGTTCTCTCCGACCCACGCCGGCCCCCGTGACTTCGAGTCGTTCGAGTCCGTGAACTCCTACCTCCTCGGAAACAAGGAAGTCATCGACTTCATCAAGAAGAACGGTCCTGGCAAGGCACTGTTCGTCATGTTCGACGAAGAAACCCAAGATTTCGCGAATCAGCTCGGGTTGGAGATCGCGCTGCCACCGCGCGAGCTGCGCGAGAAGATCGACTCCAAGATCGTCACCACCCAGCTGGGCAACGAGGCAGGTGTCGCGAGTGTCCCGAACGTCATGGGTAAGGCCGACACCTACAAAAAGCTGCGCAAGCTGGCCAAGAGCGCGGATCTCGGCGAAGACCTCGTGGTTCAGACGCCTTACGGCGACTCAGGGCGGACCACCTTCTTCATCTCCAGCGAGGACGACTTCCTCGAGAACGAGGATGTGCTCACCGATACCGAGATCAAGGTGATGAAGCGGATCAACCACTTCCCTGGCACGGTCGAGGCGTGTGCGACGCGCCACGGGACGTTGGTGGGACCGATCCAGACCGACATCACTGGGTTCCCAGAACTCACTCCCTACCGCGGCGGCTGGTGTGGCAACGACGTCTTCCCAGGAGTGTTCACTGAGGACGTTCGCAAGCAGATCGGTCGGATGGCTCGCCGGCTCGGTGAACGGCTCTACGAGATCGGCTACAAGGGAGTCTTCTGTCTCGACTTCCTAGTCGACGACGACGATGGCAGCGTCTACCTCGGCGAGATCAACCCGCGCATCTCCGGGGCGTCACCGCTGACCAATCTGATCACTTCGCGCTACGGCGGCATCCCGCTGTTCCTGTTCCACATGCTCGAGTTCTCTGATGTCGATTGGGAGATCGACATCGATGCCGTCCAAAAGCGCTGGCGCGACTTCGACCGATGGACGCAGTTGGTGCTGAAGCAGGTCACCGATGATGTCGAGCTTGTCACTGCGGCACCGCGCAGCGGCCTCTGGCGCATGAGCGACGACGGCAAGATCTCGTACGTCCATGAAGAGACCGACTGGCACAACGTCAGTGACGATGCTGAGGCGTTCTACATGCAGGTGTACGGCGAGGGCGAGTACCGGTATCCGGGCGCCGATCTTGGCGTCCTGGTCACTCGCGACCGCATGCAGACCGACAGTCGAGAGCTGCTGACGCGAGGGTCGAAGTGGGCGAAGGCGATCGGTGAGCAGTTCCACGGCATCCCGCCCGAGGGGCGCGTGATCATGCCAGAGGAACTCCTCTACGCCAAGTGGTTCTAAACTGCCCGCCGAGTGTCCCCCTGGGTGTCACTTCAGGACGTCGAGTGTGCGGTTCGTGGCCGCCGGAATTCTGCTCCTGCTTCGTGGCTCGTGTCGCACCGATCACGACGGGACAACGACAATCCGCGCCGATGTGGCGGAGGGGCCGTGCTTCCTGTCCTGGCGGCGTCGGGTGTCACGGTGA
>JAJAYM010000247.1 GCA_027117675.1 Actinomycetes bacterium
CTCTGCTCCCCAGGTCCGCCCGGTTTCCTGTGGGACGCCGAGCCGATAACCCCGTAGGCTCCCCCGCAGTCGAGGGAGGCTCCATGGTGTTTCGCGTCGAGTCCGAGGTCGGACAGCTGAAACAGGTCATCGTGCACCGGCCCGGTCTAGAGCTGGCCCGGCTCACCCCTAGCAACGTCCACGATCTCCTGTTCGACGACGTCCTCTGGGCCGAGCGAGCCGTGGAGGAACACGACGCGTTCACCCAGTCACTGCGAGACAACGGTGCCACCGTTCACTACTTCAACGAGCTGCTCGGCGAGGCCCTTGAGCTCGAGCCAGCCCGCGAGTTTCTCCTCGAACGCGTCGTGCACGAAGAAACTATGGGTCCTAGCTTGGTGACACCGCTCCGCAAGCTGATCGCCAACACCGAACCACAAGATCTTGCTGACTTCATGATCGGCGGCATTCTCAAGAAAGACCTTCCCGCACCGGAGTGGCCCAGCCTGCTGTGGCGCCTGCTCGACGACGAAGACTTCGTCCTCGCGCCTCTGCCCAACCACCTCTTTCAGCGCGACAATTCCGCGTGGGTTTACGGCGGTGTCTCGGTGAACCCGATGGCCAAGGCTGCCCGCCAGCGAGAGGCTATCCACTCGCGCTTGATATACCGCTTCCATCCCATGTTCACTGCAGCAGCCGATGACATCGTCATGTACTACGGCGACGACGACGAGGCGCACGATCCCGCCACTTGTGAGGGCGGCGACATCTTGGTGATCGGCAAGGGAACGGTCATGATCGGCTTGAGCGAGCGGACCACACCCCAGGGAGCGGAGATCTTGGCCCGCAACTACTTCCGCCTCAGCGGTGGGGCAGTCAGGCGGGTGATCGCCGTGGAGATGCCCAAGACGCGTGCCTTCATGCACCTTGACACCGCGATGACGATGTTGGACGCCACAACCTTCATCTCCTACCGCTATCTGCCGCCGGAGATGCGCAGCTACACGATCACGCCAGGGGACGACGACGCGCTGACGATCTCGCAGAACGACGACCTGTGGTTGGCGGTCGCCGAGGCGCTCGAGGTCGAACGTGTGCGGGTGCTGTCGGTGAGCCAGGACATCAGGGCAGCCGAGCGCGAGCAGTGGGACGACGGTAACAACTTCCTGGCCGTGTCCCCCGGGGTCGTCATCGGGTATGAACGGAACACGACGACCAACCGCTACCTTGAGGAGCAGGGCATCCGCGTCATCGCATCAGCCGGCAGCGAGCTCGGACGCGGACGCGGCGGGCCTCGGTGCATGACCTGCCCGATCGAGCGCGGCCCGGCCTGACTCCGTCCTGGTGACAATCGAACTACACCCCTGATGTCAGCCCTTTCTTTCGCCCCAGACGTCAGCCCTGCTGCGCAGCCTCCAAGCGGCCGCGCAGCGCATCAAGCTGGCCGCGCAGGGCTGCAGGCACGTGGTCACCGAACTTGTCGAAGTACCGGTCGGTGAGCTCGGCCTCGTCGATCCAGGTCTTGGGCTCGACAGCGAAGAGCTCGGCGACCTGCTCATCGGTGAGTCCCAACCCGTCGAGGCTCATCGACCCCTCGGCAGGGAGTTTGCCGATCGGCGTCTCGATGGCATCGGTATCGCCGTCGAGACGGCGAACGATCCAATCAAGGACGCGGATGTTCTCGCCAAAACCTGGCCACAGAAACTTGCCGGCGGCGTCCTTGCGGAACCAGTTGACCTGGTAGATGCGCGGCAACTTGTCGGCATCCGTCGCCTGTCCGACCTTGAGCCAGTGACCCCAGTAGTCGGCCATGTTGTAGCCGCAGAACGGCAGCATGGCGAACGGGTCTCGGCGAAGTTCGCCGACCGTCCCTTCCGCGGCTGCCGTCTGCTCGCTGGAGACCGTCGAGGCCAGGAACACACCGTGCTCCCAGTCGAACGACTCATTGACCAACGGAACGTTGGTGGCCCGACGTCCGCCGAAGAGGATCGCGTCAATGGGAACGCCCTTGGGGTCTTCCCAACTGTCAGCGATTGATGGGCACTGAGCGGCCGGAGCGGTGAACCGGCTGTTCGGGTGCGAGGAGGGCTCATCGGACGCCGGGGTCCAGTCGCGGCCTTTCCAGTCGACAAGGTGAGCTGGCGCCTCGTCGGTCAGGCCTTCCCACCACACGTCACCGTCGTCGGTGAGTGCGACGTTGGTGAAGATGCTGTTACCCCACAAGGTGTCGATGGCATTCTGGTTGGTCGAGACGCCCGTGCCGGGTGCAACGCCGAAGAAGCCGGCCTCCGGGTTGATGGCGTAGAGGCGACCATCAGCACCGAGCCGCATCCAGGCAATGTCGTCGCCAACGGTTTCGACCGTCCATCCGGGGATGGTCGGCTGCAGCATGGCGAGGTTGGTCTTGCCGCATGCGCTCGGGAACGCTGCCGTGATGTGGTGGGTGGTGCCCTTCGGGGAGGTGAGCTTGAGAACGAGCATGTGCTCGGCAAGCCAGCCCTCATCGCGCGCCATCACCGAGGCGATGCGGAGTGCGAAGCACTTTTTACCGAGAAGCGCGTTGCCGCCGTACCCGGACCCGTAGGACCAGATCTCACGGGTCTCTGGGAAATGGACGATGTACTTGGTGTCGCTGCACGGCCATGCGACGTCTGGCTCACCCTCTGCAAGGGGCGCGCCGACGGTATGGATGGCTGGCACGAAGTCACCATGCTCGCCGATGAGGTCGAGGGCGGCTTTTCCCATGCGCGTCATGATCCGCATGTTCACGACGACGTAGGCCGAGTCGGTGATCTCGACACCGAGTTGCGAGATCGTGCCGCCCAGCGGTCCCATGCTGAACGGGACGACGTACAGGGTGCGTCCCCGCATCGAACCGTCGAAGAGCGGGCGAAGCGTCTTGCGCATCTCGTCCGGTGCCATCCAGTTGTTCGTCGGGCCGGCGTCCTCCTCGCGCTCCGCGCAGATGTAGGTGCGATCTTCGACCCGCGCGACGTCCTTGGGATTCGACCGGGCGAGGAAGCTGTTGGGGCGCTTGTCCTCGTTCAACTTGATGAAGGTCCCGGCCGCGACGAGCTCGGCGGTCAGGCGATCCCACTCCGCCTGCGAGCCGTCCGCCCAGACCACCCGGGCAGGCTTGGTGAGGGTGGCGATCTCCTCGACCCAGGCCAACAGCTTGGCGTTCTTGGTGGGTGCTTCGGCAAGACCGGGAATCGTCATCGGGACCTCTCCAGCGGGACGCGGCGGGATATGGCTCTCAGGGTGCCCTAAGACGGTGAAATCCTCCATGCGGATGGCCTAAATACCGCCCGTTACCAGGCAGTTTGTGAGCAACTCCACATCATGGAACCGTTTTTGCGGTGACCTGGGACACCGCACTCGTGCGATTGAGACGGGACCGAGCTCGTCCCTGCTGCGCATTGGAAGACCGCGCAGTCGCTGGGGCGCCGCAAACGTCGTCCAAAGCGACCGATCGGCTTGGTTCGGTGCCGTTCGAGGGTGTGATGACGCGTCGGAGACCGATATTCTCCCGATACCGTGTCCCAGCGGAGACTTACAGAAGTGACGGAACGGGGGAGCGGGGGGAGCGGTGCCGACGCCAGCGGGTTGGTATCCAGACCCCGAGCAGTCCGGGCAGCAAATTTATTGGGGCGGGCAGCAATGGACCGAACACCGCGCACCACTTACTCCAACGCCACCGGCTCCGACACCCCCTCGCCGGCACCCGTTTGCGCTGGTCAGCGCCCTATCTCGCCCCCCGTCGCCACGCGTCAGCGGTCTGTGAGCAACTCCACAAAATGGAACCGTTTTTGCGGTGACCTGGGACACGAGGACGGTCAAGTTCGCTGGACTAGCAACGCGCCACAACCACGCCGGGCAGTCCACCCCTGGGCCGCAAAGTAACGCCGAAGTCCTCCTGCACCGACGCTGGACGCTGTGGTCGCACCCGTAAAGCGCGGGCAATGCTCGCGATCACCAGGGGTGCTTCCAGTAAGGCGAGGTCGCGGCCGATGCAGAGCCGCGGCCCCGCGCCGAATGGCAGATAGGTCAGTGGGCCATTGCCTGACTCCATGGGTGACGACGCTCCAAGAAACCGCTCAGGGTTGAAGCGCCCAGGCTCGGTCCACCATTGCGCGTCCCGTTGAATGGCATAGGGCGACGCGATCAGGGTGGCTCCGGCTGGCAGCTCAAAGCCGCCAACGACGTCTGGGGCGAGGCTGCGTCTGGTGATCACCCACGCCGGGGGGTAGAGCCGCAAACACTCATCGATCACGGCCCGCGTGTAGGTCAAATGGCCGAGAGCGCCGGCGTCCCAACCGTCCGGACCCGGGTCGGGCAGCCCATCGACCTCGGCATGGACACGCTGCTCGGCCTCGGGATGGCCGGCGAGCAGTACCCAGGTCCACGTCAATGTGGCGGCGACCGTCTCGTGACCGGCGACGATCAGAGTGACCACCTCATCGCGAACCTCTCGCTCGGTGACAAGGCCATCGTCTAGCGCTGCGATCAGCAACCACAGCGTGTCCGTCCCGGACTGACCGCTGCGCCGGACGGCGATGACATCGTCAACGGCAGCATCGAGCACCGCTATCGATCGCCGCAGGCGCCGGTTTCCTGAAGTCGGCCACGACTCCGGGACAGGGAGTGGCTGCTGCGCCTTTGCGACCACCACGTGGAGCGCTGCCATCACCGCATCC
>JAJAYM010000248.1 GCA_027117675.1 Actinomycetes bacterium
CCTCAAACCCCACCCTGAGCCGTACCTGTGCGCGCTGGACCTGCTCGGCGCGATGCCGGCTCGGTCAGTAGTGCTTGAGGACAGCCCTGCCGGGGTGGCGGCGGGGGAGGCTGCTGGATGTCACATCGTGGCCGTCCCTAGTGTCGTGCCGATCGATTCAGCACCGAGACGGGCGGTTGTTGCATCACTGACAGAGGTGAGCGTCTCGATGCTGCGCGCGTTGGTCACTCACTCGTGATGGCGGTGAGGACGTCCAGCCGGGCGGCCCGTCTGGCTGGCCAGGCTGCGGCGAGCGCGCCGACAGACATGGCGATCACCAGATAGAGAACAAGCACGGGCCACGGAATGGCCAGCACGTCGATGCCCTGGTCTGCCAGCGTGCGTTGGAGTGCGCCGGCAAAAATCACCCCGAGGACAACACCGAGGATGGCTCCGAAGACGGCAATGACAACCGACTCGAGCACCACCATCCACCGCACCTGCCAACGGCTGGTGCCCACGGCGCGCAACATCCCGATTTCGCGGGTGCGCTCCAGAACGGAGAGAAAGAGGGTGTTGACGATCCCCAGGATGGCAATCACGATGGCGAGTCCGAGCAGCGCAATCATCACGCTGAGCAACGTTTGGACATTCGATTGAACCTGCTCTTTGAGCTCAGCCTGACTCTGGACAATCACGCCTGGATACGAAGTCAGCACCCCTTCGATACTGGCCTTGAGCGCGTCCAGGTCGGCGTCGTCGGCTGCCCTCACATAGCCGAATGTGTCGCCAATCCTGACTCCGGCGTCCTCGAGAGCCTGATTGGTGATGGCGTATCCGGTGAAGAACCCGGCCGGCTCATACAGCCCGACAAGCTCGAACTGAGCAGATCCACTGGCGAAGGTGAACTCCACCTCGTCGCCGATCTCGAGGTCAGAGTTCGAAGCCGTTGTCGTGTCGACGATGACGCCATCGTCGGTGAGGTCGTTCAGATCACCTGCAGAAAATGTCAGGTTGATGACGTCGGCCACCGTGGACGGGTCGACCGTTCCCACGAAGGTCGTTGGCGGTTCTTCAGCGCCGGTGGGAGCGGGAATCGAGTCCGCTGCCAGCTGAGCTTCGGTGAACGTGGTGCGGGAAACCACCGATACGTCCGGCAGCCCTTCGATTTCGTTGGCCACGGAGCGGGGGAACGGCCGCTGGGCATCGGTCGCCACGATGAACTCTGCGCCGATCACTCGGTCGATCGCGGCGTTCAGCGACGCCGTGATCGACGAGGCGAAGATCGTGAGGGCGGTGACGAGAGCAAGACCGATCATCAGCGCTGATGCGGTTGCAGCCGACCGTCGCGGCTGGCGGGAGGCATTGTCGACCGCGAGCCTTCCCACGGTGCCGAAGAGTCGGGGCAGCGGGTACCCGAGCCCGCGCGCAACAGGAGTGGCTAGCACTGGACTGAAGGTGATCGTTCCCGTGAGGAGCAAGAGCACGCCGAGCCCGACCAGCGAAGCGCCGGACGAGCCACCGCTCGCCACGCCGGCGACGAGCACGCCCGCACCGGCCAGCATCTGGACTCCACCGAGCAGTGCGCGGAGCGTTAGCGCCTTGGCGGGTAGCGTTGCATCGTCGCGGAGTGCAGCCACCGGAGGGATCTTGGACGCCCGACGAGCGGGGAACCACGCTGCGACAGCAGTGAAGGCGACGCCAAGAAAAATTCCGATGGCAAAGGTGCGGGGCTCGAGTTGCAGCGGGGTGCTGCCGAGGTCAAGGCCGAAGGTGCCGAAGAACCAGCGCAGCAGATAGACCACCCCGATCCCCATCGCGCAGCCGAGCACCGAACTCACGGCCCCGACGGCCAGCGACTCCGCGAGGATCGACCGTGTCACCTGACCGCGGGTGGCGCCCACGGCTCTCAGTAGCGCCAACTCGCGCGTTCGCTGAGAAATCAGCATCGAGAAGGTGTTGAGGATGAGAAAGGAACCAACAAACAGCGCGATCAACGCAAAGACCAACAGAATGACGTTGAAGAAGGAGAGCGCCTCGGTGATGTCAGAGGCTGCCTGATCGGCCGCTTCCTCGCCGGTCTGCACGGTGACGTCTGGGTCGGCCACCGCCGTGACCTCGTCGGCGAGTTGTTGTTGAGTGACGCCCTCGGCTGCGACAACGTCGATCTCGGTGAATCCCTGGCCACCGTCGAGAAGCACATTCTGGGCGGTCTCGGTGTCGAAGGCAGCAATCGTCGCGCCCGCAAGGTTGCCGCTGGTGCCGAATCGGAAGACCCCGACGAGCTCGGCTTCGACCTCACCCGTTGGTGCGACCAGACGAATCGTGTCACCAACTTCGAGTTGGCCGTCTTCAGCCGACACCGAGTCGATGGCCACCTCGTTCGCGGTTGAGGGTCCGGTGCCATCGACCAGTCGGTAAGGCGTCAACTCTTCGTCGTCGCTCCAGTTGCTGCCGAACTGCGGCGCCCCGGGTTGACCCAGTGGTTCATCGTCTGCGCCGATGATGGCGACTCCATCGGCGAAAACCGCCCCGCCGGCTTTGGCTGCCCCGGGGACCTGCGCGATCTCGTCCAATAGTCCCGGATCCAGCGTGGGAACTTCGCCAGCCAGCCCCAGTCCCTCGAAGTCGGTCTTGGGCGTAACGACCACGTCCGTGGTGGTTTGGCCGAAGAGGTCAGTAAACGTCTTGTTGAGCGTGTCGGTAAAGATAAGCGTTCCGACGACGAAGCCGACGCTGAGCATGATGGCGAGCACTGACAGGACAAGACGCAGCTTGTGCTGAACAAGGCTGCGCCATGAGGCGCGGAACATCGACTATGACCTCCGGCCTTTCGCGTCAAAGCCCTTCATGCGTTCGAGGACGCGTTCGGCAGTCGGGTCGTCCATGTCGTCGACGATCTGGCCATCGGCCAAGAAGATCACCCGGTGGGCGTACGAGGCGGCCGTCGGGTCGTGGGTGACCATCACCACGGTCTGCCCGTGGGTGTCTGCGCTCTCTCTGAGGAACGCCAGCACTTCGGCACCGGCTCGTGAGTCAAGGTTGCCGGTTGGCTCGTCGGCGAAGATGATCTCGGGCCGGGTGACCAAGGCTCTGGCGGCTGCCACCCGCTGTTGCTGTCCACCGGAGAGCTGGTTGGGTTTGTTGCCCAACCGGTCGCGCATTCCCACCATGTCGATGAGCTGGTCAAGCCATTGCTGGTCCGGCTTTCGGCCTGCGATATCCAGCGGGAGGGTGATGTTCTCCAGCGCAGTCAGGGTGGGAACCAGATTGAACGACTGGAAAATGAAACCCACTCGGTCGCGGCGAAGACGCGTGAGGTCTCCATCGTTCAACGTCGTCAGGTTGGTTTCTCCGATCGAGACGGTTCCGGAAGTGGCATCGTCAAGCCCAGCGCAGACGTGCATCAAGGTTGACTTCCCAGAACCGCTCGGCCCCATGATGGCGGTGAAGCGTCCTTGGGCGAAGTCGACAGAGACGCCGTCCAATGCTCGGACTTCGGCCTCACCTGAACCATATATCTTGCTCAGGGCGCTAGCGCTGGCGGCGGCTATCGTGTTGCTCTGGACTGACATCGAATCCTCCTGTGCGGGTCCCGCCACCCTAGGGGCCGCGCACCAGCCCCTCACTCAGGGCTGACCCTGAAGCTGACCCGGAGTCAGACCCTGAACTGTCTCGGGTCCAGTTGTCGGCGTCGGCGTCGGTGTCGGTAACGGCGGCGGTGTGCCGCCCCAGGCCGGACAGAGCGACCGGTGTGCGCACCAGTCGCACAGCCTGCTGGGGCTCGGCTGCCAATCGGCGGACTCGGCTACCCGGCCGATGGCCGAAGCTAGCGCGACCAGCTTCCGCTCCATCGCGATCAGATCGTCTTCGTCTGGCTGGTAGCGGATGACTTGACCGTCGCCGAGATAGATCAGCTGAAGCAAACGTGGTACCTCGCCACGCTGACGCCAGAGAGCGAGCGCGTAGAAGCGCATCTGAAACAGCGCCTTTTGTTGAAAGGCCACCCCCGGGGCGCGACCTGTCTTGTAATCGACCACCCGCATGGCGCCATCGGAGGCGACGTCGAGCCGATCGACATACCCGCGGAGCACGAGGCCGCTCTCCAGCTCGACTGAAAGTGCCAGCTCGCGGTTGGCTGGCTCGAGCCGGGTGGGGTCTTCAATCTCGAAGTAGGTGGCGAGCAGCGCCTCGGTGCCGTCCAGCCACTCGGTGGCCATGGTTCCGTCATCATCGGTGAAGTGTTCGGCGAGCTGTTCGTCTTTAGCGAGAACGTCCTGCCACACCGATGGGACCAGCGCCGCTGCCGCCGCAAGTGAGCGAGCGCCTCGGGGTAGGTCATAGAGCTGCTCAAGAACGGCATGCACGACGGTGCCGCGGGTCGCCGCCTTGCTCGGTGGCTCAGGCAGCCGGTCGATCACGCGGAAGCGGTAGAGCAAGGGACACGTCATGAAGTCGCCGGCCCTGGAGGGGCTCAGCGAGGTGACAGATGGCGTCATGACTGAAGCGTAGGGGTCACCGCTGACAGGTCACCGCTGACAGGTCACCGCAGGGGGGTGAGCCGGCCCCGCCCCGTACAGTCGGGTGGTGACCCACACCCCCCAGCCGGCACGCCAGCCGTCGCCGGCTCAGACGTCCACTGAGCGGCTGTCCGGAATCTCGCTGGGCACCCCGTTCGGTGTCCCCCTCCGGCTTTCCGCGTCGTGGTTTCTAGGGGCCGCGATCATCGCTTGGGTGTTCGGGCCGTTGGTTGAGCGCTGGCTGCTCCTGCAGCCGCCCTGGACCTACGTGGTCGGGGCGTCCTTCGCAGTGCTGCTGGGTCTGTCAGTGCTCGCCCACGAGATGGCGCATGCGGTGATGGCGCAACGGTTCGGCTTGCGGGTTCGTTCGATGACGATTCACCTCCTCGGCGGCGTCACCACCATGGAAGCCGAGACGCGGCGGCCATGGGTGGACTTCACGATCGCCGTTGTCGGACCGCTTACGTCGCTCCTTGTCGCCGCACTGGCCGGGCTCGGCTACTTGGTCGCGCCCGATGGGACGGTATTCGCGTTCGTCACGTGGCAATTGATGGCGGCCAACCTCGTTGTCGGGGTCCTGAACCTCGTCCCCGCTCTTCCTCTCGACGGCGGCCGTTTGTTGCGCGACGTCGTCTGGGCCGCGTCGGGCCGCGAGCACGTCGGAACCCTTGTTGCCGGGTGGACGGGCAGAGCGTTCGCTGTGCTCGTCGCGTTCTTGGCCATTCTCCCCGTTCTGCTCGGACGTCCAGACTTTGTCTGGCTCTCATGGGGGCTGCTATTGGCCGGATTCATCTGGCTGGAGGCGAGCAGGTCGCTGAAGTACGTGGGGGTCTCGCGCGCCATCACCGGTCTCCGGGTTGCTGACCTGGTTCGCCCAGCAGTGTTCGTTCCGCACGACACTCCTCTTGCGACGGCGCTCCAGCGCGTCGCTGACACCCGTGCCGCCCTCGTCGTCACCGACGCCAACGGCGATGTGGGGGGAGTGGTGCTGTCGGAGTCCGCTCTCGCCGTCCCCGAGGACCGCCGCCCATGGGTTCCTGTCTCCTCCGTGGCCGTCACCGTCACGCACGTCGGTCGGGTGTCTCCGGACGCGTCTGGCCAGGAGCTCGTCGAGGTGTTGAACTCGGTCCCGGCTGCCATGCACCTCGTGGAGGACGATCGGGGAACGGTCTACGGTGTGCTGATTACCGCCGACGTCGAAGAGACGCTCGCAAGCCGTACCGCCTAGGGAGTCCCTGCCGTGTCAAGCCCTGGAGGCTCCGCTGCCGTTGGCGGCACGTTTGTCGCTGGAGATCGCGTCCAGCTGAGCGACACGAAAGGCAAGCTGCACACCGTCACCCTTGAACCGGGCAAGCTCTTTCACACCCACAAGGGGGCGATCGCGCACGACGACCTGCTCGGTCAGCCCGAGGGAGTCGTGGTGACCTCCACCGGGGCGGTTGCCTACCTCGCCCTGCGCCCGCTGTTATCCGACTTCGTGCTGTCGATGCCACGTGGTGCGACGGTGATCTACCCCAAGGACGCCGCCCAGATCGTCGGGATGGCCGACATCTTCCCTGGGGCTCGCGTCCTCGAGGCCGGGGTGGGCTCAGGCGCCCTGACCTGCTCGCTGCTGCGGGCGGTCGGAGGTGAGGGCGCCGTGCACTCCTACGAACGGCGCGCTGACTTCGCCGAGGTGGCTCGCACCAACGTGACTACGTTCTTCGGATCGCAGCCGTCCTTTTGGACCCTCACGGTTGGCGACTTGGTCGAGGCGATCGATGATCAGCCGGTTGACCGGGCGGTTCTCGACATGCTCGCTCCTTGGGAATGCGTGAACGCCGTAGGGGAGGTCCTGCGGCCCGGTGGCGTGATCTGCTGCTACGTGGCAACGACCACCCAGCTGTCGATGGTGGTTGAGGCGCTCCGCGGTCACGGCGGATTCACCGAACCGGCATCTAGCGAGACCATGATCAGGACGTGGCACGTCGAGGGATTGGCGGTTCGGCCCGACCATCGGATGATCGGCCACACCGGATGCCTGGTGACGAGCCGCCGGTTGGCCCCTGGCGTGGGCGCCCCCGCCCGCCGGCGACGACCGGCCAAGGGC
>JAJAYM010000249.1 GCA_027117675.1 Actinomycetes bacterium
CGGTGGCGGCGATTCTCACCATCGAGCCGGGTGCCGAGGCGGCCGTGGCGGCGGCTCTGGGATCTGCAGCTGACGCTGTGGCCGTCGACTCGGTCGACTCCGCGGTCGCGGCACTAAACCAGCTCAAGCGCGATGACGCCGGACGCGCAGGGATTCTGGTCGGTGGCGGTGAACGCTACGGCTCGACCGGTTGGCCGTCCCTCCCCGCGTATGCCACCTACGCCGTCGACCTCGTCCAAGCTCCCGAGCAGGTGCGTCCTGCCCTGCGGCTCCTTCTGGAGCGCGTCGCCGTCGTTGCTGGGTTAGACGAGGCACGCTCGCTGGTCGCGATCGAGGCGACCGTTACCGCGGTCACCCGAGACGGCGACCTGCTCGGAGCAGCGTTCGCTCAGGGCGGCTCGTCACACGTGCCGAGCTTCCTGGAGATTCAGGCTGCCGTCGACGAGGCCAAGGAGCACCTGGTCGCGACGACCCATCGCAGTGAACGGCTCCGGTTCTCGCTCACCCAGGCAACCGCGGCGGAGCAGGAGTCCCAGGACCGCGTCGACGGCGCCCTTGTCCGGCTCCATGAGTCTGATGCGCGGCTGTCGGCTGTCGCCGAGCAGCTCGGCCAGCTCGGGTCTGCAGCGCGCTCGGCCGCCGCCGAGGCTGATCGTTTAAGGACGGCCATTGCTGCAGCGGTGCATCGCTACGACGAGGCGCAGTCAACGTTAGACGAACTGCAAGGCCGACTCGTCGCGGCGCAGGAAGCACCAGAAGTTGGCGAGCCCGACACCGCGGCCCGCGACCAGTGTGCGGCGGAACTGATCGTCACCCGCGAGGCAGAGACCGAGGCGCGGCTGGCCGTTCGCACCGGCGAAGAGCGAGCCAGGGCCCTCCACGGTCGCGCCGACCAGCTCGAACGTGCGGCTCACGACGAGCGCGTCGCCCGCGAGCAGGCCCGGCAGCTGGCCGCGCGCGCCGAACGTGAGGCGAAGGTCGCTAGGGCCGTACTTCGTGCCTGCGATGTCGTCGCCAGCCGACTAGACCGGTCACTGCAGCTGGCGACCGCAGCACGCGCGGCGGCCGATCACGGGCGAACGGTTCTGGAAGCAGAGCTGCTTGATGTCAGGGCGAGCTCACGTGGCATCGCTGGTGAGCTCGAGCAGCTCACCGACTCGGTGCACCGAGACGAGGTCGCGCGCACGGAGCAGCGCCTGCGCATCGAGCAGATCGAAGCTCGGGCCATGGAGGAGTTCGGGGTCGACCTCGACGCGCTGATCGCCGAGTACGGTCCCGACCAGTTGGTGCCCCCGCTGCCGTTGGCGCCAGGGGAGGAGGAGTCCGACCCGCCCCGAGAGTCCGTGCCCTTTGTGCGCGCCGAGCAGGAGAAGCAGCTCAAGGGTGCCGAGCGGAACCTGGCCATCCTCGGCAAGGTGAACCCGTTGGCGTTGGAAGAGTTCTCCGCGACCGAAGAGCGCCACCAGTTCTTGACCGAGCAGTTGGAAGACTTGAAGAAGACCAAGCGCGACTTGTACGAGATCGTGCGCGAGGTCGATCTCCGCGTCGAGCAGGTATTCACCGAGGCGTACCGCGATGTCGCTCGAGAGTTCGTCGACGTCTTCGCCAGGCTCTTCCCCGGCGGTGAAGGCCAGCTGGTGCTGACCGACCCGTCGGACATGTTGGCCACGGGAGTCGACATCGAAGCACGACCGCCAGGGAAGAAGATCAAGCGGCTCTCGCTGCTCTCCGGTGGTGAGCGGTCGCTGACGGCGGTTGCCTTCCTCATCGCGCTCTTCAAGGCGAGGCCAAGCCCGTTCTATGTGCTGGACGAGGTGGAGGCCGCGCTGGATGACACCAACCTTGGTCGACTTCTTGACATCTACGAAGAACTCCGTGAGAACAGCCAGCTGATCATCATCACGCACCAGAAGCGAACGATGGAGGTCGCCGACGCGCTCTACGGCGTCTCCATGCGCGGCGACGGCGTGAGCGCTGTCATCAGCCAACGCCTGCGCGAGGCTGAGTCTGCCTAACGTCGGGCCCGGGTCGTGAGCTCGGATCCCTCGATGCTCTGAGAGACTCCGGCCGTGGAACTCATTGCCCTCGTCGTCGTCGTCGCCGTCGCCCTTGTGCTGGTCGTGGGAGGCGGGCTGCGCGCGTTCCGGTCAGGCCGCGGCTCGAAGTCGTCGGCCGATGCACCGATGCGCCCGACCCACGTGCGGGGGGTCGGCGATGACGCGACGGCGCCGCGGGACACCCCGAAGCGGACCATCGCGACGGTCGCTCTCCCCGATGACCTCGACGGTGGCGGCGACCTCACGAGGGTGGAACGTCCGGCACCTGTCGCCGGGCGCATGGCGCGACTGCGCGAGCGGCTCGCCCGGTCCGGTGGCATGGGGCAGGGCATCGTTGCTCTGCTGTCGCGGTCGAACGTCGACCAGGCGACGTGGGAGGAGATCGAGGACTCCCTGATCGGAGCCGATGTCGGAGTGAGCGTTGCGGCCGAGGTCGTCGAGCGGCTCCGCGCCGCCATTCGGGCAGAGCCTGACGTGTCGCCGCGCGAGCTTCTGCGCATCGAGCTGCTAGATCTGGTCGAACCCGAAGCCAATCGCGCGCTGGCCGTCGAGGTGCCCGGCCGCCCTGCAGTGATCCTCGTCGTCGGGGTCAACGGCACCGGCAAGACGACGACCACCGGCAAGCTGGCGCGCGTCCTCGTGGCGGAGGACCGCGACGTAGTGCTCGGTGCCGCCGACACTTTCAGGGCCGCGGCGGCCGACCAGCTGCAGACCTGGGGGGACCGGGTTGGCGTCCCGGTGGTGCGTGGTCCAGAAGGTGGCGACCCGGCCAGTGTCGCGTTCGACGCCGTGACGGCCGCCATCGAGACCGAAGCAGACGTGCTGCTGGTCGACACCGCCGGACGGCTGCACACCAAGACCGGCCTCATGGACGAGTTGGGCAAGGTCAAGCGGGTGATCGAGAAGAAGTCGCCGGTAGACGAGGTACTGCTGGTGATCGACGCCACCACCGGCCAGAACGGCATGGCGCAAGCCAGGGTGTTCTCCGAGGTGGTCGCGGTAACCGGTGTGGTGCTGACCAAGCTGGACGGCACCGCCAAGGGCGGCATCGTGCTGTCGGTGCAGCGTGAGCTCGGTGTACCGGTGAAGCTTGTCGGGTTGGGTGAGGGCCCGGACGACCTCGCGCCCTTCGACCCGGTCGTCTTCGTCGACGCGCTGCTGGGTTAGGTACGTGCGCGCCGATAACAGGTGAGGTCACCGGGGTGAGGGGATCGGGATGAGAGGACCGAGGGAGGGGATCCGCGTGGAGGCGATCGGGGTGACGCAGGTTCGGCAGGGAGGGATGGACGATCTGCCGTGGATCCGCTCGTCGTGGCCCGACGCAGCCGACGTTCTGGAGCGTCACCTCGTGGGCCAGCAAGCGGGCGGACAGGTGGTGCTGGTGGCGCGGAATGGCTCGCAGGCAGTGGGCTGCGTCGTGATCAGGTGGACGGGCATCGACACCCCGGTGGCGCGGGCGAGTTTCCCCGAGGCACCTGAGGCGGCACATCTGTTTGTCCGCCGGGAGTCGAGAAACGGCGGCGTTGGAACCGCCTTGATGCGGTCAGCCGAGCAGCTCGTGGTGGCGCGCGGGTTTCACCAGCTGGTGCTGGCTGTCGGCCTGGAGAACCCCGGGGCGGCACGTTTGTACGAGCGTCTCGGCTACCTGCGCAGCGGGATCGTCGAGCTGAGCGAGTACGACTACACCGATGCGAGCGGCATCGATCGGCACGCGGTTGAGTGGAACGAGTGCCGGGTGAAGGAAGCGCTCATCGGGTGAGGGCTCGGCGGCGCACGACTCCGACGCGTGGCGGGACCTGACCGGGACACAGTCTGCTGCGTGTGCGGTGGTCTAGGGGCCGCGCGGTTCGCTGACCAGTTGTTGATCGCGCGGCCCGCAGAAGGTCACGTCTAAGTCGCTATCCGCGGCGGTGACGCGGATTGCCCACCCGCCCTCGTGGACGAGCCGGTGGTGGAACCGGCAGAGCAAGACGGCGTTGTCGACGTCAGTGGCCCCACCGCGGGACCAAGGGACGACGTGGTGGGCGTCGGTGAAAGCCGGTGGCCTCGAGCAGCCAGGGAAGCGGCAGCCGCCGTCGCGGACAGCGAGCAGGCGCCGTTGGTGCGCTGAGAAGAGCCGCTGGCTGCGCCCCAGTGCCATGGGTGCGCCGTCGAGGTTGAGCAGAACCGGCAGGATCTCCGCGTCGCACGCGATACGGGCCACGCTGGTCGGGTGGAGTAGACCCTTGCCGCCGGGTGTGTGGAGCAGCTGCCCGGCAGGCGATGATCCCTGGGGCGCCCCGCCAACCAGCACCTGCAGGTGCGGTCGCTCGCCCCCGACCATGGGGAGCAGTCGGTGGTCGCAAGCGGCGCGGACGATGTCAGTCAGACCATCGGCTCGGCGCTGGGACGCAGTGCGCACGTCCTCCGGCCCGCTGGGGACCAGGTACGGCTCGAACGCGGCGGACAGGAGCGCAGCCGACTCAGCGTCGAGCAGGCCGTCGACGGCGGTCATGCCGTCGCGCATCAGTGACAGCGTGAGGTAGCGGCGCTCGAACTGTTGCTCGCACTCGGCCAGCGTGCCGTCGGGGTCGGCGACAAGACGCAGGTGTCGACCGGCGGTGCGGACGTCGGCGACCGAGGCGCACGCTGCCAGGTCGGAGAGAATGGCGACTGCCGCAGCCTGCTGATCGTCGGGGACCAGGCGTACGGCCCGCTCGATGGTGCGCAGGTGGTCGTAGGTGATCGTTCCCTCGCGCAGCTGCTCGGTGGGCGCGTCCAACAGGCCGCGGGCGGCACGCGCGAGCCGGACGCGCTCAGCGGCATCGCCGGCCGCGAGACCGAGAGCGCCACGGAGCCAGCTCGGGGTGCTGGCGGCACCGTGCAGCACCTCGCCGTCACCAGCGGCGTCGAAGGCAGCCACGGCCGTCAGCATCGTTGCGTCGACGGCGTCACGGAGCTGCTGGAGGCCGCCAACCCAGGCGGCACGCTCGTCAGGAGAGGCTGCCGGCAGCGCTGGGTCGTCGGGGCACGTCCACGCGCGGACGCGCTCGAGCACCTCGGCGAGCGGGGCCGGGAGTGGGTGGGGGCGAAACATGGGGGCGGACCTTTCGATGACAACGGGATCTATGGACAGGCGGTGAGCTCTCGTTGTGTCATCGGTGTTGTCGCCGTGTGTGATCCGCCTTCGAACGTAGGTCAAACGCTAGCGGTGACCTCTGACAAGGTGCCGCGTTCGACTTAACCCCTGTGTAAATCGTCGGAGCCTTGACCCAGGCGTTGCCGCACGCCGCCCAACCTTCCCTACACATCACCGGGGAACCATGACCAGGTCGAATCTGAGTTGTTCGTAGACATCTTGGGACCTTTGCTGAGGAGCCGTTACCCTCGTGAGGTCATCTCGCACTGCCGGCTAGACGAAGGTTGCCCGTGTTCACCACGCTCCAGGACCGCCTCACCGCCACGTTCAAGAACCTGCGTGGCAAGGGCAAGCTCTCCGACGCTGATATCGACGCGACGCTGCGTGAGATCAGGGTCGCCCTGCTTGAGGCCGACGTCGCACTTCCGGGCGTCAAGGACTTCATCGCCGCTGTCCGCGAGCGGGCCAAGGGCGGGGAGGTCTCACAGGCGCTGAACCCGGCGCAGCAGATCGTCAAGATCGTCAACGAGGAGCTCTCCGGGATCCTCGGCGGCGAGACGCGTCGCATTCGCTTCGCCAAGACGCCGCCGACCGTGATCATGCTCGCCGGCCTGCAGGGCGCCGGGAAGACCACTCTTGCTGGCAAGCTCGCGCTTTGGTTGAAGAGCCAGGGTCACCAGCCGCTTCTGGTCGCAGCTGACCTGCAGCGGCCTAACGCGGTGCAGCAGCTGCAGGTGGTGGGCGAACGGTCCGATGTCGCGGTGTTCGCACCGGAGCCCGGGAGTGGAGTCGGCGACCCGGTGCTCGTGTCGCGGGACGCCATCACTTACGCAAACGACAAGATTCACGACGTCGTCGTCGTAGA
>JAJAYM010000250.1 GCA_027117675.1 Actinomycetes bacterium
CACCCGATCTCGTTTTGGCAGTTCACCCGCTACGGGCTGCTGGTCACCGTCGTCAGCGTCGCGCTCTGTGTCCCTTACCTCTGGCTGCGCTACTTGGCGTAGGCTTCTCTGCTTTGCGTTGGCAGCGAATCAGTCACGCAGTCGCAGCGATCGTCGCGGTGGCGCTTGCGGTGGAACTTCTCATCGCCGCACTGACCGCCAAACTGATCAAATGGGCCAAACGCTGGACCAACTGAAAACCCTCATTCGCGTGCGCTCAAGGCAGACTGCAGGAAGTGGGGCTATCACGCCACTTCCTGCAGTCTGCCTCTCGATGGGCCGCGCTCACGGACGGCCTGGAGTCGCTCGTAGTACGCGGGGTACGACGCGTGCGTTCTTGGCGGAGCCGGCCAAGCCGGCCCGTAGCAGCTAGAACCACTCTGAACGCGAGCGCTTCGTCTTTTGCTCGACGTGAACGAGATAGGGCGTGCGTGATCCCAGCAACCGGTCGCCCCACGATCGCCGCAGCGGGTGGAAAGCTGTTCCGATCATGCCAACGGCCCAGAACGGCATCAGGAAGAAACTCACGGATGCGCGCACCAGTGAACGGACGACCCCGAGGTGCCCCTCGCCTGAGTTCACGATGGCGTAGCCGGTAATCGCACCGCCGACGGTCCGGCCAACTACTCGCCAGGCCACGGCCAGGTAGAGGGGCCCGAGCCAGGCGAACATCAGGGTGAGTGCGCCGATCAACCACCCTGGGATCGGGTCGATGACCGCCCCGACCAATGAGAGCGTCGTGGCCAAACCCTGAGCGGCGACGAGCGAGATGATCAGTAGGTCGATCCCGGACCCGGCTGACCGTGAGACGATGCCGGCATGTGAGCGTTCTCGTTTCGGAGGGTGGTTCACGCGTAGCACTCCGTCCTCTGCTGCTCCGCGGAGGAAGATCCGGCGAATCACCTTTTCGAGAACGTCATCGGCTTTGGCCAGGCCTGCACGCCCGACCTCGACGGCGTCCCAAAGCAAACCGAGACTCTGCTCGCGAATGAGGTCGCGCACCCGCGGGTCGTCAACGAACTCGTCGAGAATTTCAGGAACGACCTCCGCTTTGATGTACGGCATGAGACCGGCGACGATCTGTGGCCCGGCCTTCTCGATGATGTGTGGCGTCACACCATCGACAACGGCTGGCACGAGCTCGGCCTCTAGGTACGGGCGCATGCGCTCAAGCAAAACTGGCACGAGCTCGTCAGCGAGCTGTGGCGTCATTCCTTCGACAATGGCTGGCCCCGCCTCAGCAGCGAGACGCTCAGTGAGCCCGGCGATGACCTCGGGAACCACCTGCTCGACTAGATAGGGGATGAGTGCGTCGACGATGCGCGGAACGGTCTCAGCTGCCAGGTAAGGCTCGAGGTCGTCAATGACGCCCTTGGTCGAAGAGACGACACGATCTTCGACTCGGCCGACGGTGGCGTCCACCGCCCCGGTGACTGCGCGTTGCAGAAAGGAGGCCTGCGTCTCGTCGCTCACAACGTTGAGGCTATCGGCCCACTTCGGTCAGTGGCGCGACGCCAGTGACTCGGTGCACCGAGAACCGGCGGACACCGTCTGATCGGTGGTCGTAGGCGGTCAGCTGCCCGCCCGTGAGGGTAACGGGATCGACGACGCGCTCTGCGGAAACACCGTCGTTGTCGACGTAGCCGAGCCACACAGACGTCCCAGACCGGACGGCATCGCGCAGCACATCCATGGTCTCGGTCATGGCCGTACGAGGCACGTGAGTTCCAAGGCCGGGGCCTTTAATGTGAGGCCCGCGGGACGCTCCGCGCTCAGCAGCCCGCAGCGCCCGAATGATGGACGCCGCCACCGTCGGACTTGGGGTCGGTGGGTCGCTGGTCAACAGCGGTGGGACGCCGCGCGGCCCGGTGCGTCGTTCGTCCGGTCGCGTGACGACGACGCTTCCGTCTCCTCCTTCCGCAGCGGGGGCCAGCCCCTGATCGCGGAGCCGTTCGAGCAGCACGTCGGGCGCGGTGGGTGTGACCGCCACCGTCGGTGCGAGTCGGCGCAGACGCAGTGTCTCGCTCGCGCGTCCGGCCATGAGTTCGTCCAGCACAGCCGGGTCGTCACACCGAAGGTAGGAGTGGGCGGCGCCAATGCGCAGCAGCCCATGCCGCCTGGCGACGTCGTCGATCAGGTAACTGAGCGGCTGCGGTACCGGAGTGCGACTGACACTCGCCAGGAAGGACTGACACTCCGAGGAAGTGCGGCCCGCATCCAGTGCGCGGCGCACGGAGGCTTCGCTGAACCGGTAGACCGTCGCACCACCGGACGACTCGATGTCGGCGAGCAGAGCCAAGGAGCGAGCCAGATCGCCGCGCAGTGGCCCTGGCGCTACGGCAGTGAGGTCGGCCTGTAGCAGGACGTGGTCGACGGGGTCAGGAAGCAGTGACGACAACGAGGCCTGCGCCGCGTCCGTCGCCCCATTGAGCAACAGCCGTCCGAACTCGCTCAGGGCTCCGCGAGCGCAGATGCCGACCGCGTTCGCTTCGTGCAGCGTCCATCGCACGAGGTCGTCGCGGAGCCGGCCGCCGCGACGCGGGCGGCGCCACTCGTGTCGGTGCACCATCGATTCAACGCTCGCTGCCGTACCCGCGTCGAACGACGCCAAGTCCTGCAGGACCCAACGCCGTACGTCCGGAGCGACGACCCGCTCGGCGTCCGGCGTCAACGCATTGACGCGCGAGTCCCTCGCTGCGACGGTGCCAACAAGACTGGCGACGCGCGAGGTGGTCAGCCATCCCGACGCCAACTGAGCCCAGCGATCGGCGAGCGATCGGGTACGCCAGAGATCGTACGCCGGCGTTGGCAACCACTCGTCGTCCGTCTCGCCGCTCGTGGAAAGTAGACCGGCCGCCCATGTCACTTCGACCACTAGGGCTGCGTGCTGCTCGTCGACGTCGAGCAAGGACGCAGCGGCGCGAAGATCGCGGACGCCGAGTCCGCCGGATCGCAGCACTCCAGGTGCCGCCACCGCCCAACGTTCGAGCAGCGTCGTCACCAGGCGAACGAACTCGTCAGCGGTTCCGGTCGCTAAGCGATCAACAACAACGGGGTCGTGATGATGAAGATCGGCCACTGGCGCGTCGGTGGCGACGGTGCGGTGGAGGCGTCCGGATCGCAGGTGTAGCGCAACCTCGCGCGGCAGCACAACGGTTCCCTTGTCGAGTGGGCGCAGCACTCGCTGGGCGAGTAGCCACTCGATGGGGGTCGTTGCCGACGCGGGGGTGACCACTCGGTCGGCGTTCTTCACCCGGCCCGTGGGGTTCGTCCACGTGAGTGCGTCGACAACTTCGCGAGCATCGTCCGGCGCGTCGTCCAGTGCCCTGACCAACGGCTCGAGGTCGCCGCCCCCCAACTGAGCCAATGGGGGGCCGAGGCCGGCGGGAAACCGCCCAACGGTCTCGCGGGCGGCGACGGTCGGACGCCAGGAGTCCGGCTCACCCCACACCAATGCCAGCAGCACAAGATCGTCGAGCTGATGGGCCACAACCTCACGCGCGGTGTCTGGCAGCAAGGCATAAACGTCAGTCGTCGAGAAAGGCTCATCACAGACGACGGCGGCCTCGAGTACCTGCAGGCCGAACCGGGTCAGGTGGTCGAGCGCGCGCGCCGTCGACGCCGCGGTCACTGAGCGGCCGGCTAGCTGGCCGAGGTCGCCAGGAGTGGGGGTGGCGAGATCGGGGCGCCTCTGGACCAGCGCCTGCAGGGCTGAGTCGTCGCGGGAACGCAGGTCGTCGGCGAGACTGCGTGGACCCTGACTGGGTGGATCCTGACTGGGTGGACCGGCTGACGTGCTCATCCGCCCCACGCTAGGTCATCGACTGATCGGGTTGCTGCCAGGTGTCCCGCACCGCCCGGCGCAGGGGTCCCCCCGCGTCCCGTGATCGAAGCATTTCAGTCGTTTTCGGGCCAGCCGTGACGCCGAATTCTGACGGAAATGCTTCGATCACCGGGGAGTGGGCTCCTAGTTGATCGACACCAGGGTGAGGCCAACCGTCTCGGTCCCCTTGCGGTAGCCGACCCAGCCGAGGTAGCTGTCGTCGGCGTTGAGGCCGGACCACTCGAAGGTGAACGACGCATCCTCGGCGACGGTCACCGCAGTCGAGGACGGAGACACGTTGAGATTGCCCTCGTCGGTGTCGCCGACGATGTACGACGTCAGCGTGTAGGCCGCTGGCGACGCGCCGCCGTACCCGTGCACATAGAC
>JAJAYM010000251.1 GCA_027117675.1 Actinomycetes bacterium
ACCCCGCGGCGACCCTCGCGCTCGTGCGCGTCCAAACTGACCCGTGAGACCCTGTTAAGGGCAGCGTCAGCAGCCGACAGCACACCGGCAATACCGACGAGGAACGCAGCGGCCAGAAGGATCCAGAAATCGGTGCTCGTCACGATCGCACGCCCTCAGCCCAGGAACCGAGAAGTCGCGCCTGCAGGCCGAACATCTCACGCTCTTCATCGGGTTCGTGATGGTCGTAGCCGAGCAGGTGGAGAATCCCGTGCGTGCAGAGCAGGCGTAGCTCGGACGCGGTGTCGTGCCCGGCGTTGCGCGCTTGAGTCTCAGCAACGCCGGGACACAGCACGACATCGCCGAGCAACTCGATCTCATCAATCTCTTCATCGGAGACCGGACGGAGGTCGTCCATCGGGAAGGCCAGAACATCTGTGGGGCCCGGCTCACCCATGAACTGCTCGTGCAACGCCGACATTGCTGGCTCATCCACCAGCATCACCGAGAGCTCGGTGAGCGGATGCACTTCCATTTCGCCCATCACGAACTGAGCAAGTTTGGCAAGGTCCCGCTCATCAACCTCGAACTCGGCCTCGTTATTGATCGCTACCGTCATCGGACACCTCGAGGGCGTCGAGGGTGCGGGCCATCCTGCGCTTCGTCGAAGCGCGCGTATGCGTCCACGATGTCGCTGACGAGGCGGTGTCGCACGACGTCCCGCGATGTCAGCTGAGTGAAGTGGACATCGTTGATTCCTTCGAGGATTCCCTTCACGACCTTCAACCCGCTGGCGGTTCCCTGTGGCAGATCGATTTGGGTGATGTCACCCGTAACAACCATCTGCGAGCCGAAGCCAAGCCTGGTGAGAAACATCTTCATCTGCTCTGGGGACGTATTCTGCGCCTCGTCAAGAATGATGAAGGCGTCGTTGAGGGTGCGGCCGCGCATGTACGCCAGCGGCGCAACCTCGATCGTCCCCTCAGTCATCAGTCGCGGAATGGTGGCCGGCTCCATCATGTCGTGCAGCGCGTCATAGAGGGGTCGCAGGTAGGGGTCGATCTTCTCCGAAAGCGTCCCCGGCAAGAACCCGAGCCGCTCTCCGGCCTCGACGGCGGGACGCGTCAAGATGATTCGAGTGATTTTCTTGGCTTGCAGCGCCTGGACGGCCTTGGCCACAGCCAGATACGTCTTGCCGGTTCCGGCTGGGCCGACAGCGAAAACGATCGTGTTCTTGTCGATCGCATCGACGTAGCGCTTCTGATTCAGTGTCCTGGCGGTGATGGTCTTTCCACGGTTGCTGAGGATGTTGTGGGTGAGGACGTCAGCTGGACTTTCGTCCTCGCGATCGCGGAGCATCGACACCGATCTGCCGACAGCCTCAACAGTCAGGCCTTGACCGGTGCGCAGGACCGCCACCATCTCGTCCACGAGTTGCTCAACCAGTGCCACCTCACTCGATGGACCCGTGAAGCGCATCTCGTTGCCACGTACGTGCAGTTCGACGTCAGGGAAGAGCCGCTCCACCTCACGAAGCAGGCGATCGCCTGAGCCCAGCAACGAGACCATGTCGATGCCGGCAGGCACCACCACGCGGTGCTCGATCTGGGAGCGCCCTGGCTCGATCTGGTTGATGTCGGACGGTGGGTTGTCGGCCATGGGTGCCCCCTGGTGTGGGGACGTCACCTTTCGGTCGCGGGGCTGTCGTTGGTCTTGGTGAGCCATGCTAGAGCGTCGCGCTACCCGGGTGGCCAGCTGAACTCACGCCCAGCCATCACGTGAGCATGCACGTGAAAGACCGACTGCCCCGCCGATGGTCCGGTGTTGAGCACCAGTCGGAACTCAGCCAAATCCAGCTCAGCCGCCATCTGGGTCGCATCGGCTATCACTCGCCCGGCCAGCGCGGGGTCGCTGGACGCCAAGGCGGCGATGTCTCGGTGGTGCTCACGAGGGATCACGAGCACGTGCGTGGGTGCCTGCGGGGCGACGTCTCGGAAAGCGAGGGTGTCGTCGGTGGCGCGTACGAGGTCAGCGGGCACGTCGCCGGCAACGATCCGGCAGAACAAGCAATCAGTGGTGGCGTTCATGGGCACTCCCCTTAGCTTGTCCCCCGAGACTACGACCCCAGGGCGCTGTCCCGGCCAGGACCAGCGTCGCAGCCACCACGCCAGCCGTTGACGTGCGCAGAACGGACGGACCCAACCGGACGGCCGTCGCACCCGCGGAAGCAAAGCCCTCCAGCTCGACGTCGCTTACCCCTCCCTCTGGGCCGACGACGAGCAACACGCGACCCGACCGAGGCGGCGCACTCGAGGCGAGCAGATGGGCCAACGACTCGGTCGCCGCTTCGTGCAAGATCCAGGCGGCGTCGGCGCCATCGATCAGCTCAGCCACCGTCGCACTGTCAGCCATCGGCGTCACGACCGGCCACCAGGTGCGTCGCGACTGCTTAGCCGCCTCGCGCGCGGCGGCATCCCACTTGGCCCGGCCACGGTGAAGCCGTTCGCCCCTCCATTGGCTGACGCATCGAGATGCCTGCCACGGGACGATCTCGTCGATACCGACCTCAGTCAGCAACTCGACCGCAAGCTCACCTCGGTCGCCTTTGGGAATGGCCTGGACGACCGTCACCTGCAGTTCAGGGCGCTCGTCACGCCGCACGGCCAACACCTCACACATTGCGTCCGCCCGGCCCGTAGCGGTCACCTCGACGTCAAGTGCGGTACCGCGACCGTCGGTGAGCAAAATCTGCTCGCCGACCCGCACGCGTCGCACCACTACGGCGTGCCGACCCTCGGCGCCATCGAGATCGCACGAATCTCCGGCCGAGAACCTGGCGGCCGAGTCGAGGAAGAAGACGGGGCGGCTCACCGGCCGTTGAACGCATCCTTGAGCCGCGAGAAGAAACCTTGCTGCCCCGCCGCAAACTGTCCAGCCGGCTTCTCTTCGCCGCGAAGCTGCGCGAGTTCGCCAAGTAGCTGCCGTTGCCGGTCGTCGAGCTGAGTCGGCGTTTCAACCGACACGTGCACGATGACGTCGCCTCGTGAGCCGCCGCGCAACTGGGGAACGCCCTCTCCGAGTAAGGGGATCTGCTGCCCAGACTGCGTTCCAGGACGGATGTCGACCTCAGTCGTCACTCCGTCGAGCAGTTCTAAAGGAATGCTGGCCCCAAGCGCGGAAGCGGTCATGGGAATGTTCAACGTGCAGTGCAGGTCGTCACCGCGACGGGCAAAGAGCGGGTGGTCGAGGACGAGCACCTCGAGGTAGAGATCACCAGGATCACCGCCGCCGAACCCGACCTCACCCTCGCGCGCAAGCTGGATACGGGTGCCGTTGTCGACGCCAGGCGGGATCTTGACGGTCAGCGTCCGACGGGTCTGCACCCGGCCATCGCCCGAACACTCTGAGCAGGGGTGCGGGATGGTGATGCCGAAGCCGTGGCACTGCGGGCAGGGTCGTGACGTCATGACCTGGCCGAGGAACGACCGCTGAACGTGCTGGATGTCGCCGCGTCCACCACACATGTCGCAGACGACCGGTTCGGTTCCCGCCGCTGTTCCGGCACCGTTGCAGGTGGCGCACGCGGTGGCGGTATCGAGGGTGAGCTCACGACTCGTTCCGAAGGCGGCATCGGCGAGCTCGAGGTCAATCTGAATCAGCGCATCTTGACCACGTGCTCTACGTGGACGTGGACCCCGCGGGCTCGACTGGCCGAAGAAGGCGTCCATGATGTCGCCAAACCCGAAACCTTGCGCGCCTCCGAACGCGGCGCCATCGACCCCGAGGTCGTAACGCTCGCGCTTCTGCGGGTCGGAGAGAACCTCGTAGGCGCCGGCGACCTCTTTGAACTTCTCCTCAGAACCTGGGTTGACGTCGGGGTGCAGTTCGCGAGCCAGCTTTCGGTAGGCGCGCTTGATCTCGTCCTGCGTGGCCTCACGCGTCACGCCGAGCGTGGCGTAGTGGTCGCTCACGAAGACTCCTCCAGGATGCGGCCCACGTATTGAGCGACGGCGCGAACAGCACCGATCGTGCCGGGGTAGTCCATCCGCGTCGGGCCTATCACACCCAGGTGACCGACCCCCGTTGCGCCGTAGGTCGAGCTGACCAGCGACGTGGACGACAGCCCCTCGACGGGAAGCTCATGGCCGATGCGCACACTGACCTGGCTCGGGGCCGTGGCCTCGCCAAGCAGCCGGAGCAACACGACGTGTTCTTCTAGTGCCTCAAGGACAGGTTGGATGCTGCCGGGGAAGTCGGTGCCGAAGAGCGCCAGGTTCGCGGTGCCGGCGAGCACCACCCGCTCCTCACCTTCGCCAACCAGCGACTCGACCATCGTGGCCAGAATCGCCGCGACTGCTGGACGTACCTCGATGGGCATCGACTCGGCCACGGTGGCAGCCGCTTCGGCATCTCCGAAAGGAGCTTGCCGTCCACGGCGTCATTGATCCGGTTACGCAGCTCGGCCACCGTCTCATCGTCGAGGTCGACAGCGATATCAAGGATCCGCTGCTCGACTCGGCCGGTCGTCGAGATCACCACGACCATGAGTCGGCGCGGGCTCATGGCGACGATCTCGACATGCCGCACCTGCGATCGGGTGAGCGACGGATACTGCACCACCGCCACCTGGCCAGTCACCTGCGCGAGGAGACGGACGGTGCGCAACACAATGTCGTCAAGGTCGATCGCGCCCTCGAGAAAGGTGCCGATCGCTCGCCGCTCGGCGGCCGACAGCGGCTTAATCGTGGCTAGTCGATCGACAAAGAGGCGGTAGCCGGTGTCGGTGGGGACGCGTCCGGCGCTGGTGTGCGGCTGGGTGATGTACCCCTCCTCCTCCAGCAGTGCCATGTCGTTGCGGATCGTGGCAGGCGAGACGCCGAGGGCGTGCCGTTCAGCCAGGGCCTTCGAACCAACCGGCTCACGTGTGGTGACGTAGTCCTCGACGATGGCGCGCAGCACCGAGAGCTTGCGTTCGTCGAGCATGGTCACCTCATCTGCATCAGGGACGGATCTGGCACTCTTGCCGCCGGAGTGCCAATGCTACCGGTTATACGATGCCGTCTGATGCTCAAAGGGGGGCCATGACGCCACGGCGATGGGTTCATCTGCGCTCGACTAGCGCGCCTGGACTCGAAGGGGTTCAGAACCTGGCCCCAGCACAGCGCCGGCGCCTATCTCGACTATCACGCGAACGTGCACTGGGATGACCAGCCAGCAAGCCCGACGTGGGCACCTACTCCGGACTCGGTGCAACGTTGGAGACTGCCCGTCAGAGGTGGCGCTCGATGGTCTCCTTGATCCACGGGTTCAGGACGTCGTGGGTGTGCCCGTAGATGGAGCCGTGGCCCATGCCCGCGAACTCGTGGTACACCCCGTTCCCCGCCTGCTCGGCCAGCTCTTGACCGTCCTGCGGCGGGGCCTGGATGTCCTCGGCAAACGCCACCACGTGCATCGGAACCATGCAGCCGGGTAGCTGCTCGGTCTGGTCATACAGCAGGCACGACTCCCACTGCGGGAT
>JAJAYM010000252.1 GCA_027117675.1 Actinomycetes bacterium
CCTGAGCTCTGAGCGTGGACTCTCACCGCAGTCAGTGCGGGCCTACACAACCGATATCGGCAGTCTGCTGGAGCATGCCAGTCGCCGAGGGCGAACCGGTCCTGGCGAGCTCGATCTAGCCGACCTGCGTAGCTGGTTGGCGCTGCAACAGTCCAGCGGTCGAGCCCGCAGCACGATCGCGCGCAAGGCGTCCGCTGCACGAACCTTCACGCGCTGGGTCGAACGCAGCGGCAGGGGCGACCGCGACGCCGGCGCCCGGCTCGCCCGTCCCAAGGCACATCGGACCCTGCCCCAGGTACTCGGCACCGAGCAGGTCGTCGAACTGCTCGAGTCGGCCTCCACGCACGCCGCGGACTCAGCCGACCCGCTCGGCGCCCGGGACGTCGCCATCCTCGAACTGCTCTACGCGACCGGCATCCGGGTCAGTGAGCTCTGCGGATTGGACGTCGATGATGTCGACGACAGCCGGAGGACGATTCGGGTTTTCGGGAAGGGCGCCAAGGAGCGGACCGTGCCATACGGTGTGCCTGCCCAGCAGGCCATCGACCGTTGGCTCTGCGGCCATCGATCGGTTCTCGTCCTGCCTGGATCGGGGCCGGCGCTCTTCGTAGGGCGGAGGGGGCGTCGGATCGACCAGCGTGCAGTTCGTACTCTGGTACACGAGCACCTGGCATCGGTCGAGGACGCACCCGATCTCGGCCCGCATGGACTGCGGCACACCGCAGCCACGCATCTGCTCGAGGGCGGCGCCGACCTGCGCTCCGTCCAAGAGCTGTTGGGGCACGCTACGCTCGCGACCACCCAGATCTACACCCATGTCTCCGTTGACCGACTGAAGAGGGCGTATGACCAAGCGCACCCCCGCGCCTGAACCGGACGCATCGGCGTCGCGGGCATCCTCTGGGCGGCCCAGTACCCGAAAGAGTGCAGCCAAAGCGCCGGCCAAGAAGGCTGCGACGAGCAAGGCTGCGACCCCGGCCAAGAAGGCTGCAGCTGCACCCCGAGCCAAGTCAAAGGCGACAGCCGCGAAAGCCGCCGCCGCCATCGCTGCGGCCGATGCATTCGATGCCATGGACGATGCAGCCGTGGCCGAGGCCGCCCTTCAGAAGTTGTGGCGCGACTTCAAAGACACGGCCGAGCAAAGTCTGCGAGAGCGGCTGATCCTGCACTACTCACCGCTGGTGAAGTACGTCGCCGGCCGCGTTGGGGTGGGGCTGCCACCCAACATCGAGCAGGCCGATCTCGTTTCGTACGGCATCTTCGGTCTGATCGACGCAATCGAGAAGTTCGACCTCGAACGCGCCATCAAGTTCGAGACGTACGCCATCAGCCGAATCCGCGGCGCGATCATTGACGAGCTTCGATCCATCGACTGGATTCCGAGGTCGGTCCTCTACAAGGCGCGTGAAGTTGAGCGAGCATATGCCGCACTGGAAGCCAAGCTGCACCGCACCCCGACCGAACCTGAGGTTGCTGAGGAGATGGGGATCACGGTCGACGAGCTGCATACGATCTTTAGTCGGGTCTCGTTCGTCAACGTCGTAGCGCTCGACGAGCTGCTCAATGTGGGGGGCGAGAAGGGCGACAAGCTGAGTTTGGTCGACACCCTTGAGGACACCAAAGCTGAAGATCCCGTTGCTGCCTTTGAGTCAGAGGAAACCAAGTACCTGCTGGCCAAAGCGATCAACCACCTGCCAGAGCGGGAGAAGATCGTGGTCACGCTCTATTACTACGAAGGGCTCACGCTGGCTGAGATCGGGCAGGTTCTCGGGGTCACCGAGAGCCGGATCTGCCAGATGCACACCAAGGCAGTCCTTCAATTGCGCGGACGCCTGGCCGACGCCCCCGACTAGGACGCACAAACCAATCGCAACGTGTGAACCCGCGGTAGCCCTGGCCCACCGGTAACTCACACGTTGCGGTTAGTTGGCGTCAGGGCGGCAGCAACACCACCTGAGGCGCCACCAGCGTGAGCGGGTCGAGATAGTCATCACCACGGCGAGCTCCCCAGTGCAGGCAAGACGTCTGTGTGCAGTGTCGGCCGGTGCGGAGACGCCCCACGGGTTCGCCAGCCGCGACTCGGTCGCCCACCCGCACCGTCGGCAGCACCGGCAGGTAGGTGGTGCGAAGACCGTCGCGGTGCCGAACCGCCACCAGAGGGCGGCCGGCGACCCAGCCGGCGACAGTGACCACCCCCGGCAGGGCCGAATGAACTGGCTGGCCGGGTGCGGCGACCAAGTCGACCCCGCGGTGCCCAGGGCCATACCACTCGTACGGCTCGAAGCCGCGAAGGACGCTGGCCGGGGTGACTGGCCACTGGCCGCTGGGAGGCTCAGGCGTGGACGGCGGCCCGGTGGCCATGGCGACCGCAGCCGCTGTGATGAGGCCAAGCGCAAAGGGGTTCATGGCTGACGATCGTGCGTGACGCCGACAGCTACCAAGTTCGAATGGGTCCAGGTGGGGGACAGGTCCATGGCTGCGAGCCTGTGGATGAGTCGCCGGAGCCCGCGATTAGGCCAGTCAGGACCAGGACCGTAGACTTTCCGCCAGCACTTTGTTCGCAGAGTGACTTCGCGTGTCCGTCCCGCTCGCCCCGCCGCATCGGCGGGTGCGGGGGTTGGCCACTCGGTCCGACCCGATTTCGCGATCGGTTCGGCAGGCCGCGACAGACATCAGGGTTTGCGGCGCCGCCGTGGACAGAACCGAGTACCGCGCGTCTGCGCGGGTGAGGAGAGTACGGCCATGGCCGTCGTCACCATGAGGCAGTTGCTCGAGAGCGGTGTCCACTTCGGGCACCAGACTCGCCGGTGGAACCCGAAGATGAAGCGCTTCATCTTCACCGAGCGCAACGGCATCTACATCATCGACCTACAGCAGTCGTTGGCCTTCATCGACCGCGCCTACGAGTTCGTCAAGGAGACCGTCGCCCATGGCGGCTCCGTGATGTTCGTCGGCACCAAGAAGCAGGGCCAAGAGGCTATTGCTGAGC
>JAJAYM010000253.1 GCA_027117675.1 Actinomycetes bacterium
CGTGCAGGAGGACCAGTCCGACCGCCCCAACGACGGTGCTGCTGATGATGGCGGTGAGAGTGACCGCCGCCCAAGGGTTCAAGGCGCCTGCTCGACGAGGTCCCAGCGGTAGCCGACGCCCCACACGGTCATCAGTCGAGATGGGGTGGTTGGCTCCGGCTCCACCTTCTCGCGGAGCCGTCTGACGTGCACGGTTACGGTGGACTGGTCGCCAAACGACCAGCCCCAGACCTGTTCCATCAGCTCACCCCTGGTGAACGCGCGCCCAGAGTTAGCCAGGAGAAACGCGAGCAAGTCGAACTCACGGCTGGTCAAGGGAAGCGATTGGCCACCGCGCGTGGCGGTATGCGCTGTTGTGTCAAGCACAAGATCACCGTCGCGTAGCACAGCGTCGCGGGGTACCGCCGCGGAGTCGCCTGAGTCTCGTGCGGCTCTCCGCAAAACCGACTGCACCCGGAGCACCAGCTCGCGAGGGCTGAACGGCTTGGTGACGTAGTCGTCTGCGCCGACTTCGAGCCCAAGCACGCGGTCGACCTCGTCGCCGAGTGCGGTCAGCATGATGATGGGCGTATCTGAGCTCACCCGGAGGCGGCGGCAGACTTCGAGTCCGTCGAGGTCGGGGAGCATGAGGTCCAGGACAACCAAGTCGGGTGCCTCAGCGGCAAAGGCTGCAAGCGCCGACGAGCCATCGCCGACGTGCACGGCGCGGAGGCCAGCCTTCTCAAGGTAAGAGACGACGACCACGGCCACCGTGTGGTCGTCGTCGACGACGAGAACGGTCGCCTGCCCCGTTGCCGGCGGGGAGGTGGCTGAGGCTGGAGCGGTCACCGAGTCAGAGTACGGGTCAGCAGGTGAGATGACGTCGAGCATGCAGACTCCTGATGCAAGCGGATGAACGGCTACTACGGACGGTAGAGACCGGGAGTCACCGATCCGAGGGTGCAGTGATGACGAGGTCATTACCGATCGCTGACGTACGCTCCGTTGGTGCCCTCCCTGACGTCTGCTTCTGACCCTGCAGGTCCCGACCCGACTGAGGCCGAGACTCTGCGGGCTCTGCGCCGTGCTGAGGCAGGCAAGGAGCGCGACGCCCAGGAGGCGGCTGCGCTTATGGCTGCGCGAGGGCCAGCCCTCGATGCACTGTTGCACTTGGCCTCCGGGCTTCGCGACCGGGGACTTGTGGACGCGGGGCGTCCTGGGGTCATCACGTACTCCCGGAAGGTCTTTATCCCGCTGACCAGGCTCTGTCGAGATCGGTGCCACTACTGCACCTTTGCCGCTGCCCCAGGTGAGCTTCGTGCGCCATTTCTGTCGCCGGACGAGGTGCTGGCGATCGCACGTGGCGGAGCCGTCGAGGAGTGCAAAGAGGCTCTCTTCACCCTGGGCGACCGGCCCGAGGAGCGCTGGCCAGTGGCCAGGGACTGGTTGGCGCAGGCCGGCTACGCCAGCACCCTCGACTACGTCAGAGCGATGGCCATTCTGGTGCTCGAGGAAACCGGGCTGCTGCCGCATTTAAACCCGGGCGTCATGAGTTGGGATGAGTTGCTGCGTCTAAAGCCGGTCGCGCCGTCGATGGGGCTGATGCTCGAGACGACCAGTAACAGGTTGTGGTCCGAGCCTGGGTCACCGCACCACGGGTCGCCCGACAAGGAGCCGGCGGTCCGGCTCGCCGTTCTGGAGAACGCTGGACGACTGTCTGTCCCGTTCACGACCGGGGTTCTTGTCGGGATTGGCGAGACCCTCGTCGAACGCGCTGAAACGGTGCTGGCGATTCGGTCGGCTCATCGACGCCATGGCCATGTGCAGGAAGTCATCGTTCAGAACTTCAGGGCCAAAGCCGGCACCGCAATGGCCGGTGTCGAGGACGTGGGGGCCGATGATTTCCTGGCAACGGTCGCGGCTGCGCGGGTGATCCTGGGGCCCTCCATGCGCCTTCAGGTTCCTCCCAATCTCTCCGATCTTGACGCGCTGCCGAGGCTGCTTGCCGCCGGAATCGACGACTGGGGAGGGGTCAGCCCACTGACCCCTGACCACGTCAATCCCGAGCGTCCATGGCCGCATCTTGAGGTACTGGCTGATCTGACGGCGGCTGCCGGCTTCGCGCTTCGCGAGCGACTCACCGTCCACCCCTCGTACGCACACCGCGGCGAACGTTGGGTCGATCCTCGGGTTCAGCCGCACGTCAATGCACTCGCGGCCGATGATGGGCTCGCTCGCGAAGGCCTCCGGCCCATCGGGATTCCGTGGCAAGAGCCTGACAGCCTCGCGGACCTCGGCCGCGTCGACCTGCACCTGGCCATCGACTCCGAAGGTCGGCGCACCGTGGCGCGCAGTGATGTCGAAGAAGCGTTTGGCTCGTGGCTCGATGTCGCAGTGACTGCCAACTCCCCGGCCCCGATCCCGATTGCTTCTGATGTTCGGGACGCACTTCGTCTCGCCGAAAGTGATCCTGCCGCGCTGTTGTTGCCCCAGAACGAGAGGCACGCGCTCGCGATTCTGACCGCTCAAGGTACCGAACTCGCGGTCGTGGCTGCACTCGCTGATGATCTGCGTCGAGAGGTTGTGGGGGACGAGGTCACCTATGTCGTGAATCGCAATATCAACTTCACCAACATCTGCTACACCGGCTGTCGGTTCTGCGCGTTCGCCCAGCGTCGAACCGATGCCGACGCCTACTCTCTGTCGATCGACGAAGTGGTCGAAAGAGCCGTTGAGGCCTGGGATCTCGGCGCAACCGAGGTCTGTCTCCAGGGCGGTATCGACCCGCAGATCCCGGCGACGCACTACATCGATCTCGTGCGGGCAATCACGACCGCGCTTCCCGACATGCACGTGCATGCGTTCAGCCCGATGGAGGTGGCGACCGGTGCGGCGCATGCCGGCACGTCCATCCCGGATTTCCTGGCGGCCCTTCAGGAGGCTGGCCTTGGGTCACTGCCAGTAACTGCTGCGGAGATCCTCGACGACGACGTCCGCTGGCTCCTGACGAAGGGGAAGCTACCCAC
>JAJAYM010000254.1 GCA_027117675.1 Actinomycetes bacterium
CCACCCGCGTTGGCATGCCTTACGTCAACCACCGCTGGCTCGGCGGCATGCTCACCAACTTCCAGACGGTGCACAAGCGGCTGCAGCGTCTCAAGGAACTCGAAGAAATTGACTTCGACACAGTTGCGGGTTCGGGACTGACGAAGAAAGAGCTGCTCGTCCTCCGTCGTGAGAAGGTCAAGCTCGAGCGCACGCTCGGTGGAATCCGCGACATGGCCAAGATCCCGAGTGCGCTCTGGGTGATCGACACCAACAAGGAGTCGATCGCCGTCGACGAAGCCAAGAAGCTCGGCATCCCCGTCGTCGCCATCTTGGACAGCAACTGTGACCCCGACGATGTCGACTACCCGATCCCCGGCAACGACGACGCCATTCGGTCCGTCGCGCTGCTCACCCGAGTGATCGCCGACGCCGTTGCCGACGGTTTGGTCTCGCGAGCCGGCGCTGCCGCAGGTGACGCCAAGCCCGAGGCTGTTGATCCCGGCGCCGCCGAGCCATTGCCTGAGTGGGAGCGGAATCTCCTGAGCGGCGACGCTACTCCGGCTGCGGACGCTACTCCGGCTGCGGACGCTACTCCGGCTGCGAACGCTACTCCGGCTGACGCTCCGGCTGACGCTCCAGCTGACGCTCCAGCAGAAGCGCCCGTCGAGCAGGCCTGACAACCGGTCGGCTGACTACGAACGAGAACGACGAGGGAAGGAACCCCATGGCGAACGTCCCCGCCGCCGATGTCAAGCGCCTCCGTGAGGCAACTGGCGCTGGGATGATGGACAGCAAGAAGGCACTCGAAGAGGCCGAAGGCGACTTCGACAAGGCCATTGAGTTGCTGCGCATCAAAGGTGCCAAGAGTCTGGGTAAGCGCGCTGAGCGCACCGCTGCCAATGGCCTCGTCGCCGCAGCAGACGGTGCATTGATTGAGCTCAACTGCGAGACGGACTTCGTGGCCAAGAACGACTCGTTTCAGCAACTCGGCGCCCAGATAGCCTCTGCCGCTTCCATCACCAAGCCAGTTTCGAGCGAAGAGCTGGCCGCCGCCACACTGCCGGACGGTCAGAGCGTCCAGCACGCGATCGACGCATTGGCGACGGTCATCGGTGAGAAGCTGGTTCTTGGGCGAGTCGCCGTCTTCGAGGGGTCCAGCACGGTCTACCTCCACAAGCGGGCGAGCGACCTGCCTCCGTCAGTTGGAGTTTTGGTCGCCTTCAACGGTGACGATGTTGATGCTGCTCGTGGTGCGGCGATGCAGGTGGCTGCAATGCGCCCGCAGTACTTGACGCGCGAGGACATCCCCGCTGATGTCGTGGAGAATGAGCGCAGGATCGCTGAGGCGACTTCTCGTGAAGAGGGTAAGCCGGAGGGGGCGCTTCCCAAGATCGATGAAGGGCGCGTCACCGGCTTCTACAAGCAGGTGGTTTTGCTCGATCAAGTGAGCGTCCAGAACCAGAAGAAGACCGTCAAGCAGGTGCTGGCAGATGCGGGTGTCACACTGACCCAGTTCGCCCGTTTCGAGGTCGGCCAAGTCTGAGGCAGACTGCGCAGGACCGACCGAGGAGCTGCTCATGAGTGAGGCAAACCCCGACTCTGACCGATCAGCGCCGGACGGCTTTGGGCGCGTCCTCCTCAAACTCTCCGGTGAGGCTTTTGCTGGCAATGGCGGCCTCGGCGTCGACCCTGATGTGGTGGCGGCCATCGCCAGGCAGATCTCTGATGTGGTGGCGACCGGCGCGCAGGTCGCGGTCGTCATCGGAGGCGGCAACTACTTTCGCGGCGCTGAGCTTAGCCAGCGTGGAATGGACCGGTCACGGGCCGACTACATGGGGATGCTGGGTACAGTCATGAACTGCCTCGCGCTGCAAGACTTCCTGGAAAAGCGTGGAGTCGAGACGCGGGTCCAGACTGCGATCACGATGGGTCAAGTCGCCGAGCCATACGTTCCGCGCCGGGCAATCCGGCACCTCGAGAAGGGCCGGGTCGTCATCTTCGGTGCAGGTTTGGGGGCGCCCTACTTCTCGACCGATACGACAGCGGCTCAACGTGCCCTTGAGATCTCAGCTGAGGTCGTTCTCATGGCGAAGGGCGTGGACGGTGTCTACGATGATGACCCGAAGAAGAACCCCGACGCGGTTCGCTATGACCGGGTCACCTTCGACGAGGCGTTATCGCGTGGGTTAAAAGTTGCCGACGCCACGGCCTTTAGCCTTTGCCGTGACAACGTATTGCCGATCATCGTCTTTAATCTTTTGGAAGAGGGCAACATCGCCCGCGCGGTCCGAGGTGAGAAAATCGGCACGCTCGTGACACAGGACATCTAAAAGGAGGTAGGCGTCGATGATCGACGAGACTATGCGTGCGGCCCAGGAAAAGATGGGTAAAGCCATCGCGGTGGCCAAAGAGGACTTCTCGGCGATCCGTACCGGTCGCGCCAACCCAGCGATGTTCAACAAGATCCTCGCTGACTACTACGGCACTCTCACGCCGGTCAACCAACTCGCTTCTTTCCACTCGCCGGAACCCACCCAGATTATCAACACTCCAACCGACACGGGTGCCCTCGCGGCTATCTACAAATCGACCCGCGACTCCGACC
>JAJAYM010000255.1 GCA_027117675.1 Actinomycetes bacterium
CTGGCCACAAGTCCGTGCTCGCGTGATCCAGCCGGCGACCGACGTCGGGTTGCGTCCGATGCGGTGGTGGGACGTCGGGCAGGTGCATGACGTCGAGGCGCGCGCGTTCCCGAAAACCGCGTGGTCGGCTGAGACGTTCTGGTCTGAGCTGGCCGGTGTTCCCGCTACTCGGCACTACGTGGTGGCCGAGACGAACGGGCAGATCGTTGGATTTGCCGGGTTGATGGCGATCGGTGCCGACGCCGACGTTCAGACCCTCGCTGTTGATGCAGTCGGCCAGCGACAGGGAGTGGGAAGGCGGCTGCTCGATGCCCTGCTCGGTGAGGCGGACCTCCGTGGCTGTACCCGCGTCACTCTCGAAGTCGCTGCAACGAGCGAGGCCGCGCAGCGTCTCTACCTTCGTCGCGGCTTTGCCGTGATCGCTCGCCGATCTAGCTACTACGGGCCTGGCGCTGATGCCCTGATCATGCGGATACGACTCCGGCCCGATAGCGAACCGGAAGGGTGAGCGTTGTGGGCAACCAGCCCTTGGTTCTTGGTATCGAAACCTCGTGCGATGAAACAGGCGTCGGCATCGTGCGCGGCACAACGCTGCTGGCGGACGCGGTCGCGAGCAGCGTTGATGAGCACGCCAGATTCGGTGGGGTCGTCCCTGAGGTGGCGAGCCGCGCACACTTGGAGGCCATGCCGGCCACGATCGAGCTGGCTTTGAGCGACGCGGGGGTGGTGCTCTCCGACGTCGACGCGATTGCCGTCACCGCCGGCCCAGGGCTGGTCGGGGCGCTGCTCGTCGGCACCGCGACCGCCCAGGCGCTGGCGTTGGCGACAGGCAGGCCGCTGTACGGCGTCAACCACCTCGCAGCCCATGTTGCCGTTGACCGACTTGAGCACGGGCCACTGCCACAGCCGGCCGTCGCACTGTTGGTGAGCGGTGGGCACTCATCGTTGCTGCGAGTCGATGATGTAACCGCGGAGGTGACGGCCTTGGGGACCACCCTCGACGACGCTGCGGGGGAGGCGTTTGACAAGGTCGGTCGCCTGCTGGGTCTGCCCTTTCCCGGGGGCCCGCACATTGACCGGCTCGCGGCCGATGGAGATCCGCAGGCCATCGACTTTCCGCGAGGACTCACCGGGCCGCGAGACCTCGAGCAACACCGGTTCGACTTCTCGTTCTCCGGCCTCAAAACCGCCGTGGCTCGATGGGTTGAGCTGCGCGAGAGAGCAGGCGAACCAATCAACGGCCCCAACATTGCAGCTGCCTTCCAGGAGGCAGTGGTTGACGTGCTCAGTCGCAAAGCGGTGGACGCCTGTCGGCAGCAGGGCGTTGGACATCTGCTGCTGGGTGGAGGCGTCGCGGCGAACTCAAGGCTGCGAGTGCTGTTGGAGCAGCGCTGCGTGGCGGCCGGCGTCGCGCTCCGGGTACCGCGTCCTGCGCTCTGCACCGACAACGGCGCAATGGTGGCAGCGCTCGGAGCCGCCTTACTCGAGGCGGGACGCCCGGCCTCCGCTCTAGGGCTTGCGGTGGACTCCGGACTTCCCGTGGATCAGGTGGGTGTTGTCTGAGCCGCTGAGAGGGCGATCCACCGGTTGGGTGAATGCCAGTCGTTTCGCATCGGCGATGTGAATGTTCGGTCAGGATGGGTCGACGGACGCGGTCTGGTGGCCGGCGGATGGGCCGAGGCGCGAGGGGATCCATGGTGGGGGAACGGCTCTACGACCGGCGAACGGTGCTCCGCGGCGCCGCGACGACTGCTCCCTTCGCCGCGGCTGGCATCACGCTGGAGTCGAGACCGGCAGTGGCTGCTCCCCCGGACGACGGCCTGATTCCCACGCGGATGGCGATGCATGTGCAGGCCTGTTTCAGCGAAGGCAGTGGGTCGATGCAGGCGCACCTGGCCGAGGCCGCTCGTACCGGCATTGACGTCATTTGGTGGACCGAGCACGACCATCGCATGGTGGCTCGCCGCCTTCTCACCGACGTCCACTTCAATGGTCTCACCGAGTGGGCCGGTGCAACCAGTGTCACGTGGCGATCATCGCTCGCTGGGGAGGTCGACACATCGAGTGCGTGGATCGTGACGAAGCCGACGTCACCCAACGACGTAGGCGACAGCGCGATGCAGCTGTCGGTGGCGAGTTCAGGGAGCGTCGGTGGAACGCGCACGGTGACCGCACACGTCAAGAACTTTGGGCTGAACACCTCGATCGACGGCACCACCGTCCTCGTCGATGTTCGACCGGTCGACGTCGGCGAGGACGCCTGGTTCGACATCGTGATGGAGACCTCGTACCGGCCTGCGGCCGCTGGCCGCCCCGCCGGCCAGTACCGACTCCGGTACCGCGTTGGCGGTGGACGTCCAGTCGGCACGGTGACAGAGGTCGAGCCACTGGACGGCCTCATCGTCCTGGAGGCACCACCAGATGCGTGGACGACGTTAGAACTCGACCCGGTAGCCGACTTCGCGCTCCTGTGGTCCGACATCGACTTCCGGGACGCCGCTCTCACGACCTTCGCGTTCGCCGTCACCTCTCGCAACCAGGTCATCTCGACTGTGGTGGTCGACGCCCTACGGTTCGACCGAGTGCGCAAGGGACCGGCCGCGGTGCTCGACGTGCAGCGCGACCTGATGGCGCATTACGCCCCGCTCTATCCGACGGTCGTGCAGCACCAGGGCCTCGAGGTGTCGGAGAACACTCCGCACTTGAATTGGTTCGGTGAGCCGGAGATCTGGCCGGCGTCACATCCTGGCAACTTCGACATCGGGCTGGCTATCTCGACGATCCAGGCGGCCGGCGGCGTCGCCTCGTACAACCATCCGTTCGGCACGTCTGGTGCAGGACTGTCGAGCACTCAGCGGGTGAACAAGAGACGCTCGCTCACTGCCACCTTCGTCGAAGAGCGGGTGTTCGGGGCCGATGTCATTGAGGTCGGATACACCGGTGGCCGGGCTGGCATGACGCAGAGCGACTACATCTCGATGTGGGATGTCCTGTCGCGCAATCTGGTCTTCGCCACCGGCGTCGGAGTGACCGACGACCACGACGGTCATGACTGGACGGACCAGAAGTGGCGCCACTTCACCGGCGTGTGGGCTCCCAACACCGAGCTGGCGTCACTGCAAGGCGTGCTCCGCGCCGGCAGGGCGTGGTTCGCCGACCTCGCACTCTTCACCGGCACGATCGATGTGCTCGGCGCCGGCTTTGTCCCGATGGGATCGGTGGGTCAGGTCGACACCGATCAAGCATCGCTCGACGTTTACCTGTCCGACCTTCCCGCCGGATGGCGGATCGGCGTCATCAGTGGCGTGGCCGACGAAGCGGGAAGTTCTGTGCTCGACCCTGTCGTGACGAGTCGCGCATTTAGCGAGTTCGACTTGGTCGAGGGTGTGCTCTCCCTCAAAGTGAGCTCGACGACCTCTCGATTTCATCGCGTCGTACTTCGGGATGGCGACAGCGTCGTCCGCGCCTACTCCAATCCCCTGTGGTTGTTGCGGTCGACACCGACGGCAGTAGTGCCCGAGTCGCGGTGGGTGGAGCCGCCACCACCGCCGATCGACCCCCAAGGCTGACCCGGCGTTCAATGCCGGCCCCGGATCGGCGATGATAGTTCGGTGATTGTGCGCATGTGGGAGACCCCCGTGAAGTCCGGACAGATCGACGCTCTGATCGACTACGTCAAAGCCGAGGTCTGGCCCGGTGTCACGGCGGCCAAGGGATTCGTCGGCGGTGAGGTGCTGCGCTCGTTTGGTGAGGGCGGCGACCGACTTCTGCTGGTCACACGTTGGGAGTCGACCGAGTCGCTGTCCGGCTTCCTTGGTCCAGACTGGCAAGCGCACCAGATGACGGCCGTCCCCGCCGAGGAGCCGTTGCTGGCCGGTTCACCGTTCGTTGACCACTGGGATCTCGTCACTAACTTCGAGGCGCGGGTCTAGAGCGCGGGTTCTTGCGCCAGACAGACCGCCACGATCGGGTCGACGCCGATACGAGTGAGAACGATGATGCGTCGTTCAGATGCCGTCCGTTCCAGTCGCAGCGACCGACGTAGTTCGTCGACGTCTACGGCCGATCCTCGCTTCTTGATCACAACGTGACCGACACCGTGGATGCGCAGATATCCGCGCAGTCGTTTCAGCGAGAACGGCATGACGTCGAGGACGCGGTAGCTGGCCAGGAAGGGCGAGGCCACCTCCGCATCGGTGCTGACATAGGCGATTCGCGGGTCCAGAAGCCACCCGTCGACGCCCATGGCAACGGCTGCGACCAATCCGGCACGAATCACCGCACCGTCCGGTTCGTGAAGGTACTCGCCGATCGACCGGATGGGAGGAGCCGCCTCGGTCAGGTCGGCGTCGGTGATCCGGGCTCCCGCCGGAAGCAGAGTGGCACTTCTCGATAGCGCCCCATCGCGGAGCGCTCCCCGGTAGAGGGCAGCCTCCACCACAGCGCCACCGTCTGAGACAACGCTGAACTCCGTTCCCGCAGGTACGAGGTCGCGGTCGAGACCTGGTGCGACCTTCACGCCGAGGTTCGTCACCGGAAGGGCGAGCACCCACGAGAGTGGAGGCGACCAGCTCTCCGGCCGGGTCAGGCGGCGCCCATTGAGCCGCCGTGCCGGGTCAGCGAAGGCCGCGTCGTACCGCGACCAGGTCGGGTCGCGCTGCTCCTGTACGTCGATCGATGTCACCGTGACCCGGTCGCTGTGCCCCGACGCTTCGACGTTCGCCGTCGCAACGGCCGCCGTCACTGGATCTCGGTCGAGCGCTGCGATGTCGAGCCCGACGTTGGCCAGCGCCAGGGCGTCGATACCGATGCCGCAGCCGAGGTCGGCCACCGAGCTGCCGATGCCCAGACGGCCGAAGCGCGCGGCGCGAAGGGCGGCCACCGTTGGCCGGGGTGCTTGTTCGGCGCCGTCAACGGTCAGGAGGAGATGGGGGAGCAGGGCGGCTCCGGCGGGCCCCCACCGCTGAGCGACGCGGGTGCGGAGTCTGTTCTGAGTGAGAGCGGCGGTGACCAGGGCTGGCGGGTGGCCGGCGCGTCGCAGGCGTTCGCCGGTGGCCAGGGCGGTGCGATCGTCGTACGGGAGCAGCTCGGCGAGCAGGCGGCGACCGTCGGCGCTGGTCAGCAGGGCGACGTCGGCGAGCTGCACGGCTGACATCCCCTTCCTGGACCGGATCCGCTGGCTACTGCTAGCACTCAGGTTGACGGAGTGCTAACGGCTTGGCTAAGTTGAGCGTTGGCACTCTCACCC
>JAJAYM010000256.1 GCA_027117675.1 Actinomycetes bacterium
GCTCCTCGGCCAGCGGGATGCGCTGGGCACCGGGACGCGTCGACTCCCCTCCCACGTCGATGAGGTCGGCGCCGAGACCGACTTGCTGCATACCGCGCTCGAAGGCGCGCTCGACGTCGAGAAAGCGACCGCCGTCTGAGAATGAATCTGGCGTCACGTTGAGGACTGCCATCACTACCGTTCGCCCCGGCGACGCCAACGGCGGCGGCAGCCCGGAGGGGACACGACGGGGGGGCACGCAGTGAGCCTAGAGGACCCCGGTCGGCGGGCCCCAGCTCAGCGGGAATCGAGGATGAGGCTCATCGCCTCGGCGCGCGTCGCGGTGTCCCGAAGCTGACCGCGGACTGCTGAGGTTACGGTGCGCGCCCCTGGCTTACGGACACCACGCATCGACATACAAAGGTGCTCACACTCAAGGACGACGATCACCCCCTGAGGATCAAGCAACTTGAGCAACGAGTCGGCGATCTGGGTGGTCAGCCGCTCTTGCACCTGGGGACGTTTGGCGAAGACGTCCACGAGCCGCGCGAGTTTGGAGAGCCCGGTGATGTGCCCGGCCTCACTGGGGATGTAGCCGACATGGGCCACACCGTGAAACGGCACCAGGTGGTGCTCGCAGAGTGAGTAGAGCGCGATGTCCTTGACCAGCACCATCTCGTCGTGGCCAAGATCGAACGTGGTGGTGAGAACGTCCTCAGCCCGCAGACGCAGCCCAGCCAACGTCTCGGCGTACATCCTCGCCACTCGCGCTGGCGTCTCGCGAAGTCCTTCGCGCTCCGGATTCTCACCGATCGCGATGAGCAGCTCGCGCACCGCGGCGGCTGCCCTGTCGTGGTCGAACGGCTCCGCCACGACGTCGTCGATGGACAAGCCGATGGGATCGACCACCGGCTCTACTCGTCCGACTCAGGCAGGTCGGCAGCCGACCCGCTGGCCGCCGGGCCGCCTTCGCCGGACGAGTCCCTGCCACCGTGTCCGTTCTCACCGGCCAACTCTTTGCGACTACGCACAGGCCCTCGTTCGGACACCGGCCGTTGCGTCGACGAAAGCCAGATCTCGCGGTAGTCGCGCTTGCGGAGGTCGCTGAAGATCTCGGCAACCTCGCTCTGGTCGAGCGTCTCGCGGTCGAGCAACTCCACGACAAGACGGTCGAGCACATCGCGGTTCTCACTGAGGATCTCGTAAGCCTCCTGATGCGCCGTTTCCAGGAAGGTGCGGACCTCAGAGTCGATCACCTGGGCCATCTGCTCTGAGTAATCGCGCTTGTGGCCCATGTCGCGTCCGAGGAACACCTCACCTTCGCCCTCGCCCAGCCGAACGGCACCCACCTTGTCGCTCATCCCGTATTGCATGACCATGGCGCGAGCGAGCTGCGTCGCCTTCTCGATGTCGTTCGACGCACCCGTTGTGGGGTCGTGGAAGACCATCTCTTCGGCGGCACGACCGCCGAGCATGAAGGCCAACTTGTCGAGCATCTCGTTACGCGTGGTCGAGTACCTGTCTTCGGTGGGCAGAACCATCGTGTACCCAAGGGCTCGGCCACGCGGAAGGATCGTCACCTTGTGCACCGGATCGGTGTGGTTGAGCGCCGCCGCAACCAGAGCGTGGCCGCCTTCGTGGTACGCGGTGATCTTCGTTTCCTTTGCGTTCATCAGCCTGGTGCGCTTCTGGGGCCCGGCTACCACGCGGTCGATTGCCTCATCAAGAGCGTCATCATCGACGAGCGTCTTGCCCTCACGGGCAGTTAGCAGGGCAGCCTCGTTGAGCACGTTGGCGAGATCGGCCCCGGTGAAGCCAGGCGTGCGACGGGCAACCGCAACGAGGTTGACGCCCTCGGCCAGCGGCTTGCCCTTGGCATGCACCGCAAGGATCTGTTCACGACCGGCGAGGTCGGGGCGCTCAACGGCGATCTGACGGTCGAACCTCCCAGGGCGTAACAGCGCTGGGTCCAAGATGTCGGGCCGGTTGGTGGCGGCGATCAAGATCACGCCACCCTGGACGTCGAAACCATCCATTTCGACCAGCAGCTGGTTGAGCGTCTGTTCGCGCTCGTCGTGCCCGCCGCCCAGCCCGGCGCCACGGTGGCGTCCAACCGCATCAATCTCGTCAACGAAGACAATGGCTGGCGCATTGGCCTTGGCCTGCTCGAAGAGATCGCGCACGCGGGAGGCGCCGACGCCGACGAACATCTCAACGAAGTCCGATCCAGAGATCGAGTAGAACGGCACACCAGCTTCACCGGCGACGGCACGCGCCAACAGTGTCTTACCCGTTCCGGGTGGGCCGTAGAGCAGGACACCCTTGGGGATCTTGGCGCCCACCGCCTGGAACTTCGCTGGGTCTTGCAGAAAGTCTTTGATCTCTTCGAGCTCTTCGACGGCCTCATCGGCCCCGGCGACGTCGCTGAAAGTTGTCTTGGGCATGTCCTTGTTCACCATCTTGGCCTTGGACTTGCCGAAGTTCATGACTCGCGAGCCGCCACCCTGCATCTGCGTCATGAAGAAAAAGAGCAGTCCAAGGATCAAGATGATGGGTCCGAAGGTGAACAGCAGGGTGACCAACCAGCCCTGCGTCGGCACCTCAGAGACCTGCCCGTCAGGCGGAGGCACTTCCTGGACGAGCTCGGCCAGCAGATCACCTTGTTGAGCGATGTAGTTGGCCTTGATCTTGTCGCCGTTCTCCAGGTCGACGCGGATCTCTTGGTCGCGGTCGACCAGGGTGACCTTGGACGCGTCACCGGCCTGAATCGTGGCGATCACCGCAGAGGTGTCTCGCTCTTCATAGCCGCCTGCAGCTGTCATGACCTGAGCCAGGACAAGGGCCAGCATGACGACAACCACGATCCAGAAGATCGGGCCGCGGACAATACGCTTGATGTTCATGGCGGGGGGCGCAGGCGCCCCAGACCTCCTGCTACCGGGGAAGACGTGGGAGTTCGACGGTACACCGCCACCCTCCGGCGCGCGTACAGAGGAAGGTCACCGGGGCCAGAGTTCGCCGGCAGCGATCAGCCGCCGGGACGATAGACATGGCGGGCGAGGCTGCCGACGAAGGGTAACGATCGGTACTTCTCGGCGTAATCGAGCCCATAACCGACGACGAACTCAGCGGGAATCTCGAAGCCTACGTACTTGACCGGCGCCTGACCGGACTTGCCACCCGATCCCTTCTGCGCGTCCGGTTTCTGGAGCAGCGTGCAGACTTCCAAGGACGCCGGACCACGCGACGAGAGGTTGCGCAGCAACCACGAGAGGGTGAGCCCGGAGTCGACGATGTCCTCGACGACCAGCACGTGCCGATCGGTGAGGTCGGCGTCGAGATCCTTGATGATCCGCACCACACCGCTCGACCGGGTGCCCGACCCATAGGACGAGACGGCCATCCAGTCCATCTCGACGGAGGTGTGGAGCGCCCTGGCCAGGTCAGCCATCACCATCACGGCGCCTTTGAGGACGCCCACCAGGAGCAGTTCGCGTCCGGCGTAGTCGCGGTCGATCTCAGCCGCCAGCTCACCTAGGCGGGTCTGGATCTGCTCAGCGTCGATCAGTACAGCCGCGAGATCGTCGCCGATGTCCTTGGCGTCCACAGTTGCCTCTCCGCTACTGACTTTCAACCGTTTCGTGCGGCGCGAGTTGGAGCCTGCCACAGTCTCTGGTCGCTCGGATACCGCCCGGCAGGTGCGCCGGCCCTTGCCCCTTCCATCGCATCACCAATGCATCGACGCCAGTCAGGTGGGACGCCCGCAGGTCACCGCCGGGCACTCCAGCCCACAGTGCCTCAGCCCGCAGCACGCGTCGCCGCACCGCCGCCGGCGCGGCGGCCAGCACCTCCACGTCGAGCGCGTGGTTGCCCCGGCCGTCCGGGGCGCTCGCTGCCACCCTGACCTCGTCGGCCCACTGCTCGAGTGCGGCATCGTCTTCGCGAAGCAGCGCAGCGGTTCGCGCTAGCGCGCGGGAGACCCCCGGACCGAGCTCAGCCTCGATCACGGGAAGAACACGATGGCGCAGCCGCACCCTGGCGAAGGCGTCGTCCTCGTTGTGCGGGTCGTCCCAGACCGCAATCGCTTCGGCTGCGCAGGCCGCACACGTCGTTGCTCTCTCGACGTCGAGCAGCGGGCGCCGGTAGAGCCCCCGCGCGTGAGCCATACCGCTCAAAGATCTGGCACCGGATCCGCGGGCCAGACCGAGCAACACCGACTCGGCCTGGTCGTCGCGGGTGTGTCCAAGCAGTACCGCGACGGCACCAAGCTCAACGGCAGTGGCATCGATCGCTGCGTAGCGCGCAGCTCGGGCGGCAGCCTCCGGTCCACCTTCGCCGCCGACGTCGACGGCGCGAACGCGGACGGGGTCAACTCCCAGCCCGACCAGAGCCTTCGCCGCCTCTTCGGCGACCGCGTGCGAGCCGGACTGCAGCTGGTGGTCGACCACGACCGCCGCACAGCGCAGGCCAGCCGAACGCGACTCGAAGGCGGCGGCTGCCGCCAACGCCATCGAGTCCGCCCCCCCGCTGACCGCTACTAGCACCAGCGAACCAGGCGGGAGGTCGCCGAGTGCCGCGCGCACCGCCAGTCGAACGCGTGCGACGGCGGGGTGCGGCCCGGTCATGAAACGGTCGCCACCCGCGCGATCCACTGCTCGGGAGCGTGCAACTCATCACGCGTCGGCAAGTGATCAGGAGAACGCCAGACAGCGTTGAAGCCATCCATGCCGACGTCGTCAACGACAGCCCTGACGAAGGCTGCGCCGTCCCGATACTGCGCGAGCTTTGCCTCCATGCCCAGTAGCCGTCTGACGAACGCCTCGGTGGCTTTGGGATTCGAACGTCGTTCGGACATGCGGCGACGAAGCACATCAACCGAAGGGATCACGTCAGCGCCCACGGCATCCATCATCACGTCGGCATGCCCTTCCAGCAGTGACATCACCGCGGTGAGACGCCCGAGCAACTCGCGATCCTGGTCTGACATCGACGCTTCGAGAGCCTTGACCACGTCAAGGCCGCGCAGCGCGCCCACGACGGCTGCCAGTACCTGTCGCAACCGCTTCCCGAGGTCGCCTGACTCGGACGCGAGTCCGTCAAGCGAAGACTGGATCTGGTCGCGGAGCCACGGCCCCAACCACGGCACCGCCGTGAACTGGACGCGGTGCGTCTCTTCATGCAGACAAACCCAGAGCCGGAAGTCCGATCCGTTGACCCCAAGCTTCTGCTCGACATCGACAATGTTCGGCGCCACTAGCAAGAGGCGCGGCTCGACGTCGGGCGCAGTGAACAGCTCGTACTGCCCCAGCACGCGCGACGACAAGAAGCCCAGCGCGGCACCGATCTCAGCGCCGGCGACACGTGAACCCACCGCGCCAACGGCTGTGTCGCGTTGGATCCGGTGGCTCAAGGGTTCGAGCACGGTGGCAAACGAGACCGCGTTGGCGTCGATCCAGCGGGACCGGTCGACAACGCGAACAGCGTCGGGCGCGGCGTCAGCGTGCAATCCAGTCAGCCCGCGCACGACGTCTACCGCACGCTCAGCACCAGAGCGCAGTTCGTCAACGGCCTCGCGCGCACCTTCACGGCCGATGGTCGGTCCGCGCCCTCCCACCCGGCGCGCGACAGCCCGGGCCAAGCCCCAGTCAACAGGAGATGCCTCGGTCATCACCCCACCGTACGGGGCGGGGTTATCGGCGCTGCGGGCACGATGCCAAGAGGGCGGCCGCGTCATCGAGCGCAGAACGGGCCGCCTCGGTGTCTTCGACCTCGTCAGCGACGAACGCGTACGCAACCAGTCCGCCGCTACACGTGCTGACGACGCCGGCTTCGGCCGAGATTCCGGTGAGGGTTCCCGTCTTGGCGCGGATCAACCCGGCGGCATCGGCGGCTGCCCCGATTACGAACCGGTCGGCCAATGTGCCGTCGAAACCAGCAACCGGTAGACCGGAAAGAATCGAAGCAAGCTGCGGCTCCACGCTCGCGGCGTGCAGCGTCTCAACCAGCGAGTGCGGCGTCAACTCGTCGTCGCGGGATAACCCACTGGCATCGTAGATCTCTGCGTTACGCAGGTCGACGCCGCGCGCGGCCGCGGCGATCCGGATGGCCTCGGCTGCACCAGAAAAAGTCGGCCGTTGTTCCGCACCGACGGCGGCCAATCGGCCGAGTGACTCTGCGAGTTGGTTGTCGCTGTCACGCAACATCTGTTCCACGAGGTCACCCATCGGGGGCGACCAAACCTCGGCGACCACGTCGGCATCGTCGAACTCCGCGTCGGCGGCTACGGGCTTGGGGCGATCCTTGACCGTCACGCCGGCGTCCTCGAGCAGCTGCCCAAACCGAAAGGCAGCCCCGGCGTCCGGCTGCAACCAGCGGGCATCGGAGGCCGGGTCGATTCGCCCTTGGTCGACCATCAACGCTGTCACCGGACCGATGACGCCAGAACTGACGTACGCCGGCTCCCATCCGGGAGAAACCGTGGGGCCGGTGAAGTAGGTCGAGTCATAGCGCAGGCGAACACGGGCCGGTCGATCGTTGGCGCGCAACTGTCTCGCGGTGGCTTTCGCGAGCGCCGTCAACGAGGCTGCATTGCTCCTCTTTGCGGGGTCGGTCTGCAGTGTGGCGTCGCCGCCACCTACCAAGATCACCGAGCCCGATGACGCGTCCCAGAGTGAGGTGGTCGACAGCCGTTGGTCGACCGGAGCCGCATCCAACACCGCGGTAGCCGTCCAGAGCTTGAGCGTTGACGCCGGAGTGGCCAGGGTGTCACCACCTATGTCGATCCATGCCTCATCTGGCGCCCCGAGTGGCGCAACCGCAGCGCGCACAGACGAGCCGAGTACGTCGGCTCGCAACGCCTGCTCCACCTCTCGGATGACCCGACGGTCGGGGGGCAGCGGGACAGGCAGAACCGCAGCGGGGAGTGCGGCGGCGGCATCTGGCAGCGTGGGAAGCGCCACCGGAGGTGCTGGTGCCGGCTCGTCGGCCCCATTGAAGATGACGCCGGTGGTGTCCAGCAGCACCACCGACGCGGTGACGACGGAGAGTCCCCCGATCACCCACCAGCGAGCTCGTAGCATCCAGACCCCCTCGTGGTGGGTAGGTGGGCGTACGGGAGACTGAGAGGACGCGCGAAGGCGACCCTAGGCCACCGCAACGAACCATCTAGAAGGGACCGTCGTGGAGTTCGACGTCTTCATCGAGATCCCGCAGGGACACCGCAACAAGTACGAGCTCGACAAGGAAACCGGGCGCATCCGCCTCGACCGGATGCTCTTCACGTCAACGCGGTACCCGGCCGACTACGGCTTCATCGAAAACACCCTCGGCCTCGATAGCGACCCCCTAGACGCGCTCGTGCTGCTCGACGAGCCGACATTCCCTGGCTGCGTGATCATGTGCCGCGCTATCGGCATGTTCCGCATGACTGACGAGGCCGGTGGCGACGACAAGGTGATCTGCGTTCCTGCTCGCGACCCTCGCAAGGAGCACCTGCGCGACATTCACCACATGCCCGAGTTCGACAAGCTCGAGATCCAGCACTTCTTCGAGGTCTACAAAGATCTCGAGCCTGGCAAGTCAGTCGAAGGCGCCAGTTGGGAAGGCCGCAGCGAGACCGAGAAAGAGATCCAGGCGTCCTTCAAGCGCTACACCCCGTAGGACGCGGCGCCGCTACGGCGGCGGTGTCAGCAGCCGGACGAGGTGGAACGAGGTCTGGTCTCCGGTCGCCGTTGGGGACCTCGGACCGGACCAGCACCACGAACTGGCCGTCGACGACGATGCCGGCCGAGGCCTCGGAGCGAATCGTGAGGCTGATTCTGTGGGCGTCATGCAC
>JAJAYM010000257.1 GCA_027117675.1 Actinomycetes bacterium
ACGCGATGCCCTGCTCGCACTGGGCGTCGAGACAGAGCGGATCTACGTCGACCCCGGCCTGACTGGCACCAACCGCGAACGCCCTGGGCTACGCGAGGCACTCGCCGCCTGCCGAGCCGGTGACACCCTCGTTGTCACCAAGCTCGACCGCCTAGCCAGGTCACTCCCTGACGCCCGAGCGATCGCCGACGAGCTCACCACCCGACAAGATCAGCCTCTCGCTCGTCGGCTCGGTCTACGACCCCACCGACGCCGTCGGGCGGCTGCTTTTCTTAGCTCGATGGTGACATCCGATTGAGGTTCCTCTCGTGGGACGAGCCAACTGTCCGTCTGCGATCGGCTCAGCGCACATGACGGCAGGGCCGTAACGATCGCGGTGAACTTCGTTTGTACAAACGCACATTGGTGCTAGCCTGGAGCTTGGGAGGTGCCTGATGAGCGACGCCGCAGCCGATCTGGATCGAACGTTTCAAGCGTTAGCTGAGCCGAACCGCCGCGCCATTTTGTCGACCGTCCGCAATGGGCGTTTCGCGGTCGGTGAGATCGCGGCCGAACTCGGGCTGTCGCAGCAGATCGTGTCGCACCACCTGAAGGTGCTGCGTGCAGCTGGGCTGGTGTCCGGATCGCGGTCCGGCACTCGTCATCTGTTCGCCGTGAGAGTGGAGGGCCTCGCCGTCGGCAAAGGGTTCTTCGACGACTTCTGGCCAGAACGGCTGAGTGCGCTCAAGCACGCAGTGGAGTCGTCGATTCGGAGCAGTGATGGCTGAGCACCGGACGTCGATCGAGATCGAGGCGTCTCCGGAGCGCGTGTTCGACTTCCTGGTGACCGATACCGGAATGACCTCGTGGATGGGACAGTGGGCATCGCTGAACCCCGTGCCCGGCGGCCAGTTCGCCGTAGACATCGCCGGCTACCCCGCACGGGGCACGTTTCTCGAGGTTGACCCGCCCCGACGGGTCACCGTCTCCTGGGGCTCCGCCGGAAATGAGACCTTGCCGCCCGGTTCATCGACTGTGTCGTTCGACCTGACCCCCATCAGCGCCGGAACCCGAGTCGACGTCGTCCACACAGATCTTCCCGAGGGTGACGTTTCCGGTCACGTAGCGGGATGGGCCCACTTCCTGCCCCGCCTCATTCGAGCGGTCGCCGGAGAGCAGCTTCCGCCCGATACCTGGACCCCCGCACCTTGAACGCCAACTGTCCGAAGGAGCCACTATGCCGACCGATGATCACGATGTTCTGTCAACAGTCGAGGCCTATCACCAAGCCTGGACCAGCGGCGACGTCGAGCGAGCCCTGACCTACGTCTCGGACGACGTTCAGTGTTTCGCCCCCGACGAGAACGTCACCACCAAGAACGACTGGCACGACTATCTCGCCATGTTCCTGCCGATGTTGACGGGGGCGCCCGAGCACGGCCGAATGACTGATGGCGATCGGGTGGCGCTGTGGTATTTCCCGCAGACGGCGGTCACGACAAGGACCTTGGCGAGTGAGCTGTTCACAGTGCGAGAGGGGCAGATCGTCGAGATCCGCCTGGCCTTCGACCGCCTCGGATACATCCCCCAACAGCAGCAGCCGGCATGACCCCACCCCCCGCCAGTGACTCGTCGCGCGTCCTGATCGACCGGATCAGTTCATTGCTGCCAGATCGCCAACTGCGCGAAGTACGGATGTTCGGCGTGCTCGCCCTCATGGTCAACGGCGCAATGGCCGTGGCCGCCCACAAGGACAGCAGCCTCCTGGTCCGCGCGTCGACCCAACCGAGAACGCTCAGCTGCTTCAAAACCCGGAGGCATCCCGCGCGGAGATGGGAACAGGTCGCTCAATGGGCGAAGGGTGGATCCGAGTCGAGGCAACGGCACTGCGCAACAAGCCAGCCCTCACCAGCTGGCTCGAGGCCGCCACTCGCAATCTCGCTCAGCGCAAGCCCGCGCACTCACGAGCCCGCTGATACCGGACTCAACGAACAGCGAAAAGCGCTTCTCGCAAGCGGATCGGCTATCGGCGGCCGCGCAGCAGGAAGTCAGTGAGAGCAGCGCTGAGTTCCTCTGGAGCGTCCTCGGACATGTGGTGCCCGGAGTCGATGCCGTGTCTGGTCACGTCCTCGGCCCAGTCGCGCCAGATGACCAGTGGGTCGCCGTAGAGGTCCTCGAGATCGTCGACGTCGATGAGGCGAAGTTCCACGACGGGCCGCTCTCGCGGTACGAGGCGACGTAACCGACATCGTCGAGCACGTCCGCACGTCACGACGTACGACATGTGGCTCGACGGGGTCCACATGTACGTCGGTGGCGTCCTTCGAGTTCGAGCCGATCGAAGCGGGTACCCGGTTCACACACGTCGAGCACGGCGTCTTCCTCGGCCAGTTCTGGGCCGATGGTCTGAACCGCGAGGCAGGCAGCTGGGCCTGCTCGACGACCTGGGCGCCCACCTGGCGTGAGGCCCTCCCGCATGCACGACGGGTTGGTCAACGCGGCGGTTTGGCATCGCCGAGTTCCTTGGCGTACCTGGCCGTGGCGGTGGCCACGGCGAGCACCGGGACGGCCAGGAACGCACCGGCCACGCCTGCGATCGTGCCACCCGCGGTAACCGCGAGGATCACCAGCGCGGGGTGGAGCGCGAGGGTGTGGCCCATGAGCAGGGGCGAGAGCAGGTTGCTCTCCAGCTGCTGCACGACGACGACGAGGGCGGCGACCAGCAGGGCCGCGGTC
>JAJAYM010000258.1 GCA_027117675.1 Actinomycetes bacterium
CGGCATCGACCCCGAGGACCGACGCATTCACCCGGACTGACGGCACAAACTCCACGTTCACGGTGGGGACGCGCCGCGCCGCACATTACCTCTCACCACGTTGTACCCAGCGTGAGTAGGGAGTTTGTTGCGCCCACGCGGGTGAATGCGTCGTTCTTAGCGGGCGGTTTCGATGATGACGAGACGCGTCTCGGTCATCTCCTGCACCGAGTAGGCCGGGCCCTCGCGGGTGTTGCCCGAGTCGCGGACGCCGCCGTACGGCATCTGGTCGGCTCGCCAGGTGGGCACCTCGTTGACGAGGACGCCGCCGAAGTCGAGCGTGCGCACAGCCTCGAAGGCTGTCGAGATGTCGTTCGTGAAGATCCCCGCCTGTAATCCGTAGGCCGTGTCGTTGGCGATCTTCAGACCCTCGTCGACCGAGTCGATCGCCTGAATCGCGACGACCGGGCCGAACACCTCGTTGATGCAGACCGCCATCTCCGGCTTAGCGTCTGCGATCACCGTTGGGACGAGGACGCCGTTGGCGTCGATGTCGCCGCCGGTCACGATGCGACCGCCCTGGGCGACGGCTTCGTCGACCCATCCTTTGACGCGATCACGCTCGTTCTGCGAGATCAAGGCCGACACATCTGTCTTCTCGTCGGTGGGGTCGCCGACGACCAGCGTGGAAACCATCGAGCCGAGGTACTCGGTGAACTCCTCGGCCACCGACTCGTGGACCAGGATGCGCTGCGTCGAGATGCACGACTGCCCGGCGTGCGAGAAGCCGGCAACCTTGATCTTGTCGGCGGCCTTCTTCCAGTCGCCGTCCTCGGCGATGATGACCGGCGCATTGTTACCGAGCTCGAGCCCGACGTGCTTACGCGGTGCGCGTGCCTTGATCCCCCACCCGACGTCCGGTGACCCGGTGAACGTGATCAGCGCGATGTCGGGATGGTCGACGATGGCGTTGCCGACGACCGAGCCTGGGCCGGTGACGACCGACAGGTACGACTCCGGAAGTCCGCACTCCTCGATCAGCAGCCACGCCAAGGCGATCGCACTGAACGGAGTCTGGCCAGCCGGCTTCAGCACCACGGGACAGCCGGCTGCGATCGCTGGAGCAAGCTTGTGCGCCACCAGGTTGAGCGGGAAGTTGAACGGACTGATCGCACCGACGACGCCGATCGGCACCCGCATCGTGTATGCCACCTTGGTGTCCGCGCCTGGGGCGGCGGCGAGCGGAATCACCTCACCCGCCAGCTTGCGCGCCTCGACAGCGGCGAAGGCGAAGGTGCCGGCGGCACGCCCGGCCTCGACGCGCGCGGTCTTGATCGGCTTGGCCGCCTCGCGGGCCACGATCTGGGCGAACTCTTCCTGACGCTCCCGCAGCAACGTCGCGGCCTTGTCCAAAATCTCCGCACGCTGCCACGGCGCCAACGGCTGGTCGTGCAGTGCAGACTTCGCTGCGGCGACGGCGCGGCCCACTTCCGCATCACCGAGCAGCGGCACGTCTCCGAGCCGAGCACCGTCGAACGGCGACGACACCTGCGAGGACATGGTGCCCTTCACCGGCCCACCGGCGATCGGGACCTCCGTGATCCCCTCCGCGGGAAGCGAGATGCGGTGGCTGTCAGACATGACCCCTCCGATGCTGTCGGCTCTACGCCCTCTCCCGGCGCACCCTGGAGTCTGCCGTACCCCTGCTAACCGCCGGCACGCGGCCGGGATGCTGCCTTGCCGGAGGATTTCGAGGACGACTTGGACACCGACTTGGGGGACGACTTCCCCCCGGACTTCGGCGGCGGCTTGCTCGATGACCGTGACAGCGGTCGAGACGCCGACGGTGCGTCGCGGTCAGGGCGGACCTGCACCTTCTGTCCCTTGATCCGCGTTGCTCGCAGCGCGCTCACCACTTCGTCGACGGAGTCGGCCGGCACCTCGACGAGCGAAAAGCGGTCGGTGATCTCGATCGCGCCGATGTCGCGTCCGGTCAGCCGCGTCTCCCCCGCGATGGCACCCACAAGGTCCTGCGGGCGGACGCCGCCGGTGCGTCCGGCTCCAACGTAAACGCGGGCCGTACCGCCACTCGACGATCGTGGTCGGTCCTTCTGTCCACCACGCGCGCTCGGCGCACCTTTCCCTCTGCTCTTGTCCTTGCCACGCCCGGTGTCACTCTCACTCGATGCCGCGGCCTCCGGGATCTCGTCCTCGTCGGATGGCCCGGCCACCGCCTCGTGCGCCAGCTTGACCGCAGCCATCGCCACCTCGATGACGTCGTACTCGTCGGTCAACGACTCAACGACCACACCGACGTGACCGAGGTCACCGGCGATCAGGATGTCTTCGAGCGCAGCACGAGTCGCTTCGAGCCGACGCGCGTGAAGGTCGGCGACAGTCGGCACCTTCTGCACGGCAATCTTGTTCTTGGTCACCCGCTCGATCGTCTTCAGCTGGCGGTGCTCACGCGGTTCGGCCAACGTGATCGCCACGCCCTCACGTCCCCCGCGACCCACGCGTCCGATGCGGTGCACGTACGACTCTGGAGCCGATGGAACGTCGTAGTTGACGACGTGCGTCAGCTGCTCGATGTCCAGCCCACGCGCAGCGACGTCGGTGGCCACGATCAGGTCGGCCTTCTCTGAGCGAAGTCGGTTCATGACGCGGTCGCGCTGCTTCTGGTCCATCCCACCGTGCAGAGCCTCGGCCCGGTAACCGCGACCGATCAACGACTCGGCAAGAAACTCGACCTCGGCCCTGGTGCGACAGAAGACGAGGGCAGCGGTCGGCGATTCGACGTCGAGGATGCGTCCGAGCGCTGCCGGCTTGTGCGAGCGCGGAACGATGTACGCCGACTGCTTGACGCGCGGGCTCTCGCCGGCGGCAACCTGCTCGCGTTCGATCTCGACCCGCACCGGCTCGGAGAGGTACGTGCGCGCAATTTTGGAGATGCGCGACGGCATCGTCGCCGAGAACAACACCGTCTGCCGCTTCTTTGGTGCTGCCGACAAGATGCCTTCGAGGTCGTCAGCGAATCCCATGTCGAGCATCTCGTCGGCCTCATCAAGGACGACGGTCGAGACGGAGTCGAGGTTGAGCGTGCCGCGCTGCACATGATCGAGCGCCCGGCCCGGTGTTGCCACGACCACGTCGACACCGTTCTTCAGCTCACGCAGCTGGCGATAGATCGGCTGGCCGCCATAGATCGGCAGCACCCTGGCGTCGCGTCCCTTGCCATAACGGTGCAGGGCCTCCGAGACCTGAACGCACAGCTCGCGAGTGGGGACGAGGACGAGCGCTGCGGGGCGGCCACCGCGACGGCCCTCCGGTAGCTGGTGCAGGATCGGCAGCGCGAACGCAGCCGTCTTGCCGGTTCCGGTGGCGGCCTGACCGAGCACGTCACGGCCGTTCAGCAGCAGCGGGATTGCCTCACGCTGGATGGGCGTTGGCTCCTCATAGCCGAGGGCGGTCAGCGCGGCGAGGAGCTTGGGGTGGAGGCCGAGGTCGGCGAAGGTTTCAGGGTTCGAGGCATTCACGCTCCTCATCCTGCCGCGCCAGAGGGGCCGCCGTCACCTTTGCCTTCCACGCCAGTCTGTGCCGGGAACTTACCCGCTGATCAGCGGGTCGGGACGAAAGCGGTGAGCCGTTCGACCAGGGCGTCGTCGACAGTCTCGAAGAAGTCGCCAACGACATCCTCAACGTGCTCAAGTGAGTCGCCGCAGAACAGCACCGGCTGATAGTGGGTGATGTCGTACGAGACGGTCCCCATCAACGGGATATCCAGCGGCCTGAGGTCGGCGTTGACGAACTCCTCGATCTCGCCATAGCTGGAGAGCAGCCCGGCTCCATACGCCTTGGGCTCGCCCCCCTCGCGCAATACCCCGAACTCCAACGAGAACCAGAAGACCTTGCTGACGAACTCCAAAGCCTCGGGCGCCTTGCATCGCCGGGCAGCGCCACCAGCAGCACGGTAGAGCGCGGCCAACCGAGGGCTCGCCAACGTGGTGGCGTGCCCGACGACCTCATGCAGGACGTCCGGTTCGGGTGTGTACAGCGGAAGGGACGCATGCCTGATGTACTGCGTCGACCAGAAAGCACTGTCGGCGAGCGAGCCATAGAACTCGACCAGCGGGACCAGCCCAGCAGCCGGTTGGTAGCGGAACCCAGTGTGCGGAGCCAGCAGGTCGTTGACCTCGGTGAGCTGTGGAATGTGGTCGCCGGGCAGCCCCAGCCGCTCGCCAGCCGTCACCAATTCGCTCGGTGCCAGGCGCTGGTGCTTGGCCTGCAGCTCTGCGCAGACGACCTGCCACACGCGGTGCTCGTCGTCGGTGTAGTCGATCGACGGCAACGGGTCGTCGGTGCGCCAGTCGAGTGCGGCTGCGGCAATGGCGTTGCGGCGTGCGCGGTACTCGGTGTCGGCGACTCCCGGATGGTCAGCAGCCAGGTGGACGGTGACCTCACCGTCTTCTGTGGTGACTGGGGCGTAGAGCTGCCCTTCTTCGAACATGAGCCCAGGGTGCGGTCAAGTGACGCTGTTATACAACGGTGGCACGC
>JAJAYM010000259.1 GCA_027117675.1 Actinomycetes bacterium
ACTGAGCGACCGTTCAGTCAATTATCCAAGGGTAACCCACTTGATGTCGAAAAAACACGTCCTCAACAGGGAGAATCCACCCTGTGGAACCGTCGTTTACACAGGGTGGATGGCGTTAGGGAGCCCTCACTTGCTCAGACGCACGCAGCGTCAGTCGTACCTCGACATCGTCCGCACGTTGAGCGCCAACATGCCGAGCACAAAGAGCGCAGTCACTGCGAAGCCAACGCCGATCACTGGCCAGTCGAGATCGACCAGGATCAGCGAACGCAGTGCCTCCATCACATAGGTGACCGGATTCAACGTCGCCGCGATCTCCATCGGCCGCGCCAACAGACCCCGCGGAACGAAGTTCGGCGTGAGGAAGAGGAGCGGGAAGAAGACCAGGCCGGCGGAGTTCGTTGCAGCGGCATTGCGCGTCTTCAGAGCCACGAACTGCAGGAAGCCGGAGTAGCCAACGGCCCAACCGGCCGTCAGGAGGACCAAAAGCACGACCCCGACTACACCGCTGGCGATCCTGATTCCGAACGGGAAGGCGATCAACAGGATCACGATCGTCATCAGCGTCGACTTGAGCGCTTCGGCCGCCAGCCGCCCCATCGCCAACGAGCCTCGGCCAATCGGCGCAGCACGCAGCTTGTCGAAGTAACCGTTCTCGATCTCTTCCACCAGATAGAGGGCAGCCGTTCCGAACGAGGCAGCGAGCAGCAACGTCGCCGGCAGCTGGAACGCCGCGTAACTCTGCCCCTCGAGCCATGGAGTACTTCCGGTGGGGAAGATCTTGGCCGCCTGGCCGGTGTTCACGATGAGGAAGAAGATCGGGATGAGCAGCGTCGGCAACAGCGCGTCCGGCGTCCGCTTCGCTTCGCGGACGGCACGCTCACCGAGGACAAGAACCGTTCTCATCAGGCCACCTCGCTCACTTCGCCAGCGAGCCGTTCTCGCTGGCGGCCGGTGACGTCGAGGAAGACGTCGTCCAGGGTCGGTTCAGTGTCCAAGCCCCGACGCGTCATCAGGTCGGCCTTGAGGCTGGCGGGCGTTCCCTCGGTGACGATCTTTCCGTCGTCGATGATGGCCAGTCGGCCGCAGAGCTGGTCGGCCTCTTCGAGGTACTGAGTGGTGAGGAAGACCGTCGTGCCTTGCGCGTTGATCCGGCGGACTTCTTCCCAGACCACCAAGCGGCTTGCCGGGTCTAACCCCGTGGTGGGCTCGTCGAGGAAGAGCACGTCGGGTCGGTGCACCAGCGCGGACGCGAGGTCAAGGCGGCGCTTCATGCCGCCGGAGTATCCCTTGATAAGCCGGTCGGCCGCGTCGGTGAGCTCGACCAGCTCGAGCAGATCTTCGGCGCGTTTGGCGGCGTCAGTGCGGGATAGACCGAAGAGGCGGGCCTGCAGCACGACGAGCTCACGGCCGGTCTGCCGCTTGTCGAGGCCGGCCTCCTGCAGCGCGACCCCAATCTTGTGTCGGACGCCGGCCGGATCGCTTGCGACGTCGACGCCGCCGACCGTCGCGCTTCCAGCTGTGATGCCGGTGAGCGTCGTGAGCATCCGAACAGTCGTCGACTTGCCAGCGCCGTTCGGACCAAGAAAGCCGAAAATCTCGCCGGTCTGGATCTCGAGGTCGACGCCGCGCACCGCCTCGACGGTGCCGGATCGGCCGGTGAAGGTCTTGACCAGGCCCTTCGCGGAGACCGCTGGGGCTGATGCGGCGTCTGAGGTGGGTGAGTCGAGGGGCGAAGTCATGAGCGCGACCCTAACCCGACCCCCCGACAGGGGGGCAACCCGGTTTCGCCGTCGCTACGGGAGTTAGCCCCGGAAATCTAGCGAATTCGGCCTGGATCCGGGGCTAACTCTCGTAGCGGCGCGGAGCGGGCGGGGGCTGGCGCCAATCGGGAGCCGACGCGTCAGAGACGAACCAGCGTCCGGCCGGTGTTCGCGCCCGCGAGCACCGCGTCCAACGCTGCCGGCAGATCCGCCAACGACACCTCGCGCGAACCGATACCGTCCAGGCCGCGCGGACGCAGATCGGTCGCGATCCGCTGCCACACCGCGCGGCGCTCGTCGATCGGCATCGCGACCGAGTCGATGCCGAGCAGGGCAACGCCGCGCAGAATGAACGGGAAGACCGTTGCCTCCAGGCCGATGCCGCTGGTGTTACCGGACGCCGCGACCGCGCCGCCGTGCTTCAGCGTGCGCAGAATGTACGGCAGCGTTGATGCTCCGACGCAGTCGACGGCTCCGGCCCAGCGCTCACGCTCGAGTGGCTTGCCGGGGCCGGACGTCTCGTCGCGTCCGAGTACCTCGGTAGCGCCGAGGCCCTTGAGGAACCCTTCGGCGTCGGTCTTGCCGGTGGACGCCGCAACCTCGTACCCGCGCGCGGCGAGGATGCCGACGGCCACGGAGCCGACGCCACCGGTCGCGCCGGTGACGAGCACAGGGCCGTTGCCTGGCGTCAATCCGTGCCGCTCCAGTGCGTGCACCGACAACGCGGCGGTGAAGCCCGCGGTGCCAACCGCCATCGCCTGCTTCGCGGTCAATCCATCCGGCAGCGGCACCAACCACTGCGACGGAAAGCGCGCGTACTCGGTGAACCCGCCGTGGTGCGCGACGCCGAGGTCGAAGCCGTGCGCGATCACCTCGGTGCCGACGGCCAGCCCGGAGTCGCCAGGCTCGACGATCTCGCCAGCCAGGTCGACCCCGGGGATGATCGGGTCGATGCGGGCCACCTTGCCGTTCGCCAACGTGGCCAGCCCGTCCTTGTAGTTGATGCACGACCAGGTGACGCGAATGACGGCGTCACCCTCGCCGAGATCGTCGACGGAAATCTGGCGCACCTCGCGCACGACGGCGTCGCCGTCCTTCTGCGCGACGAGGGCGGAGAACGTTGCGGGAATGCTCGACATCAAGAGACTCCAAGGCTCGGGAACGCGACCAGTCTTCTGCACCCCAACTCTGACACCAAGGGGCAGAGTGTCGCGTCATCGGGTATCTGTCAGAACACTTTGCCGCTAGTCGCCAGCTCGCCGACTATCGACGCTTGATGCATGGACGCCAGCCGCACCCACCAGCCGACACAGGACGCGCTTGCCGCGACTCTGCGCCCCCGATCGATCGCCGTCGTCGGCGCGAGTCCGCGCTCGTTCGCCGGCTAGATCGTGCAGCGCAACTGCGCCGACCACCGCTTCGGTGGGCTCATCGTCCCGGTCAATGGCAGGTACGCCGAGGTCGCCGGGGTCCTCGCTCGTCGAGGGCGGCGACATCGTCATCGTCTCAGCCGCACCGTCGAGTTCGAGGCACGCAAGATCATCGCGTCTCGTTACGACCTCGGGCCGAGCGCGGCCGACGTGCTCAAGGAGCCGGTCGTGGTCTGCCGGGCCACCGGCACCACGGTGATCCCCAAGGAGCACAGCCGCAAGCAGCCCGACGCCTAAGCCCCGGTTCCCAAGAACGACGCATTCACCCGCACTCACGCAACAAACACCGCACCCATGCTGTGGAGCTTCCTTGTGGATGACTGCGGCACACCGGACCAGAGGAGTCACCGTGGGCACTGTCATCGTCGTCACCACTCACCCCCTGCGCGAGGCCGACGCCACCGCGCTGATCGAGACCGCGGGGGGTGACGCAGCCGCGGCAACGTTTCACGTCGCCGTCCCCGAGGAACCGACATCGGCGTCCATGGACGCTGTCATGAGTGACTGGGAACTCGGGGTCGCGGCAGGTCGCGGCGTCGGGTCGCACACCATCGCCGACAACGAACAGAGCCCAGGGGCC
>JAJAYM010000260.1 GCA_027117675.1 Actinomycetes bacterium
GTCGGTATGTGCTGGCCACGGCGTCCTATGTCCGCGCTGAACGCGGCGCACCGGTGGAACGGCTCGTGGTGTGCTTGCGTGGTACCGAGGCGCGTGACCGTGCCGAACGCGAACATGCCGACTTGATCGCGACCGTTGCCCACGAGCTTCGCTCACCGCTCACCGGTATCAAGGGTTTCACGGCGACCCTGCTGGCGAAGTGGGACCGCTTCACCGAGGATCAACGACGACTCATGCTGGAGGCGGTCGACAGCGACGCCGACCGGCTCACCCGGCTGATCGCCGAACTCCTCGATGTCGCACGTATCGATGCCGGGCGCCTTGAGCTGCGGCGCGTTCCTACCGACCTGACCACCTTGGTGCGTAAGCGGGTCGAGGCCAGGGTCGCTGCTGGCGTTGAGCAAGAGAGGTTCGTCGTGGACGCGGTCGATGACCTTCCTGAGATCTGGGTCGACCCGGACAAGATGGGCCAGGTCGTCGACAACCTGATCGAGAACGCGTTAAGGCACGGTGACGGAACCATCTCGGTGACTGTCCGTCAGGACCCCGACGGCCTGGTCATGGCGGTGGCGGACCAGGGACCGGGAATCCCCCCTGGAAAGGCCCATCGGATCTTCGGCAGGTTCTGGAAAGGTTCGGACCGAGGGGGGACCGGTCTTGGTCTCTACGTGGTGAATGGCATCGTCGAAGGTCACGGCGGGCGGATCGCTCTGGTGCCACCGCCAGAGGGCGGGGCGCGATTCGTCGTCGTGCTTCCGGTCGGAGATCCAACGGTGGATATCTCCGTCATCGCCGATGAGCCACGCGACTAGACTTAGCCGCACCCCCAGCACGAGGAGTCTTAGCCCGCATGTCTGCTCCCAACTCGTCGTTTGATCCGGGCGAGGTGACGCCGCTACATCCCCAACAGGTGCAGCTCGCCGTTGACGAGGCGCTCGCGGCGATCGCGGCGGCCGACGACCTGGAGGCGCTCAAGCGGGTTCGGCTGGAACACGCCGGAGACCGGTCACCGTTAGCTTTGGCCAACCGCGAGATCGGGGCACTGCCGCCCCAGGCGCGCGCCGAGGCCGGGCAGCGCATCGGAGCGGCGCGCGCCCAAGTTCGGGGGGCCTTGGAAGCCCGCGAAGAGGTGTTGCACCGCGAACGCGATGCCCGGGTGCTTGTCGAAGAGCGCGTAGACATCACCGCACCGTGGGACGTCCGCCCGCGCGGGGCACGCCATCCCCTCACCACGCTCCAGGAGCGAATCGCTGACCTCTTTATCGGTATGGGTTACGAAGTTGCGGAGGGACCAGAGGTCGAGGCGGAGTGGTTCAACTTCGACGCGCTCAACATGCCGCCGGCGCACCCAGCGCGCGAGATGACCGACACCTTCTTCGTCGACTCGCCAGACTCCGGGGTCGTGATGCGAACGCACACCTCGCCCGTGCAGGTCCGCACCATGCTGACCGAGACACCGCCGATTTACGTCATCTGCCCTGGACGCACCTTCCGCACCGATGAGCTGGATGCCACGCACACGCCCGTCTTCAGCCAGGTCGAGGGTTTGGTTGTCGACAAGGGCATCACGATGGCGCATCTCAAAGGCACCCTCGACCACTTCGCATCGGCGATGTTCGGCGAAGGGATCGGAACGCGACTACGCCCGTCGTACTTCCCGTTCACCGAGCCCAGTGCCGAGTTAGACCTGCGTTGCTTCGTCTGTCGAGGCGACTCCGTCGGCAACCCTGACCGGCCATGCCGCACGTGTTCCTCTGAGGGATGGATCGAGTGGGGCGGCTGCGGCATGGTCAATCCCAAAGTGCTCATCGCCTGTGGGATCGACCCCGATCAGTACTCCGGTTTTGCCTTCGGCATGGGGATCGAACGAACGCTGATGTTCCGGCACGGCGTCGAGGACATGCGCGACATGGTCGAAGGTGACGTGCGTTTCACCCTGCCGTTCGGGTTGGAGGTCTAATGCGGGTTTCGATGTCGTGGCTGCGTGACGTTGTCGCGCTGCCCGCCGATGTGAGTGCTCGTGAGGTTGCCGAACGGCTGATCTCCGTGGGTCTTGAGGTGGAGTCCGTCGACCACGTCGGTGCCGATCTCGTCGGCCCTCTGGTCCTCGGTCGGGTGCTCATGTTCGTCGAGGAAGAGCACTCCAACGGCAAGACCGTTCGCTGGTGTCGGGTCGACGTAGGCGAGCACAATGAGGCTGGACAGACCGGTGAGCGCGACGGTCGCGGGATCGTCTGTGGAGCGCGCAACTTCGCCCAAGGCGACATGGTCGTCGTGGCCCTACCCGGTGCCGTTCTGCCCGGGGGCTTTCAGATTGCGGCCCGCAAGACCTACGGCCATGTCTCCGATGGCATGATCTGCTCGCCCAGTGAGCTCGGCGTCGGTGACGATCACGATGGCATCTGGATCCTTCCCGGCGATGTCGGTGCACCCGGCGCGGACGCGGTTTCTCTGCTTGGGCTGCGTGATGACGTCCTCGACATCGCCGTCACGCCCGACCGCGGCTACGCACTGTCGATACGCGGGGTTGCCCGTGAGACCGCTGCCGCGTTTGGGTTCCTGTTCGCTGACCTCGTGCAAAAGCCTGCTGCCGAAGATTCAGACTCTTGGCCGGTCGAGGTCCATGACGGGCTCGGCTGCGATCGCTTCGTCATACGCTCTGTGTCGGGGCTTGATCCAACAGCTACCTCCCCGCTCTGGATGCAACAACGGCTGCGCCTGGCGGGAATGCGTCCCATCTCGCTCGCGGTCGATGTCACGAACTACGTCATGCTCGAGACGGGTCAGCCACTCCATGCCTACGACCGCACCAGGCTGACAGGCCCCATCGTCGTCAGACGCGCCAGATCCGGCGAAAAGGTGCACACCCTCGACGACGCGGTGCGTACCGTTGACGCGGACGACCTGCTGATCACCGACGACTCCGGTCCGATTGGGATCGCAGGCGTCATGGGCGGTGCGTCCACCGAGATCGACGCAAACAGCTCTGAGATCGTCATCGAAGCCGCGCACTTTGATCCTCCAACGATCGCGCGTAGTGCACGCCGCCACAAACTTCCGAGCGAGGCTTCCCGACGCTTCGCTCGCGGCGTCGACAACGCGATGCAAGAAGCCGCCGCCGAGCGTGCGGCGTCCCTGCTCGTCGAGCTTGGGGGGGCGGTGCTCCAAGCGGGTCGCACGGTGGTCGCGCAACCAGTGGTTCGGGCGGACATCAACTTCGACCCGCAGACCGCCACTCGGTTGGTAGGAGTGAACTTCACCGACACCGAGGTGGTCGCCTATCTGGAGCAGATCGGCTGCCGGGTCAATCCCGCTGATGGTGGGTGGGTAGGTGTGACAGCGCCGTCCTGGCGGCCCGACCTCACGATGCCAGCCGATCTGGTCGAAGAGGTGGCCCGTCTCCACGGATACGAGCACATCCCGTCCACGTTGCCGCCTGCTCCGGTGAGTTCTGGCCTGACCCATAGGCAACGGCTGCGGAGACGAGTCGGGCTCGTACTTGCTGGGTCCGGCTATGTCGAGGTGCAGAGCTACCCCTTTCAGTCGCCTCAGGTTCACGACACGATGGGCGTGCCTGCCGACGACCAACGGCGTCATGCTCTGGTGCTGGCCAACCCGCTGTCTGACGAAGAGCCCGAGCTGCGCACGTCGCTGCTGCCGGGGCTGTTCGCCACGATGCGACGCAACGCTGGCCGTGGAGCCGACCACCTTGCCCTGTTCGAGATAGGCCTGGTCTATCGCCCAGACCCCGGGGTCCGGCACCCCCACCCGCCGCGTCCGGTCGTCGACCGGCGTCCGACCGACGATGAGCTGGCGGCCATCGCGGCGTTGCTGCCGCGGCAACCGCATCGGGTGGCTGTCGTGCTGGCCGGCGAGCGGGAGCGGTCCGGCTGGTGGGGTAAGGGACGGCCTTCGGCCTGGGGTGACGCGATCGAAGCGGCTCGTGCCGTCGCGGATTTGAGTGGAGTTTCACTCACCGTTGTCGCCGATGAGCACGCGCCATGGCATCCGGGGCGCTGCGCTGCCCTGATGGTCGGTGACACGCTGGTTGGTCATGCCGGTGAGCTGCACCCGGAGGTCGTCAGCGGCTTCGGTCTCCCTGAGCGCACTTCGGCGATGGAGCTCGACCTCGACTTGTTGACACCGGAGACTGAGTTACTGACCGCTGCTCCTAGCCTTTCCACCCATCCGGTGGCCAAGGAGGATCTCGCCCTGGTGGTCGACGATCAGGTGCCGCAAGCCGACGTCGCTGCGGCGCTGATCCGCGGTGGTGGCGACCTCGTCGAGTCGGTCCGGCTCTTCGACGTCTACACCGGCGATCAGGTCGGACCGGGAAAGCGATCGCTCGCCTTCGCCCTTCGCCTCCGTGCTCCTGACCATACGTTGACGCCAGAGGAGGTCGCTTCGGCCCGCGACGGGGCCCTGGCTGAGGCCGGGCGCGTCACCGGCGCGGCGCTGCGCTCCTGACCTGGCGATTCCGAGTTGATCGACTATTCCCATGTCTGTATAGTTCTGCAGTATGAGTCAGGTTGCGGCGGTCGTCGGCGCCTCTGGGTATGCCGGGGGAGAGTTGCTGCGCCTCTTGTCTGGTCACCCCGGTCTCAGTGTTGGCCCGCTCTTTGGTGCGTCGTCCGCGGGGCGTCGGGTTGGTGAGATCCACCGGCACCTGCCATCGCTGAGCGACCAGGTCATCGAACCCATCGAGTCAGGTCTTTGGTCTGGCGCACTCGCCGAGGCCGACGTCGTGTTCCTCGCCCTGCCACACGGGCACTCCGGAACCATTGCGACGCAGATCTCGGAAGAGCGGGGGCCCGTCGTCATCGACCTCGGTGCCGACCACCGGCTCGGCGACCCGGACGCGTGGTCGACCTACTACGGATCAGACACCCCGTACGCCGGTGAGTGGACTTACGGATTGCCTGAGCTGCCGGGGGCGCGTGACTTGATAGCGAAGTCGCGGCGCGTCGCGAACCCCGGGTGTTACCCGACCGGAGTGGCGCTCGGAATGGCTCCGCTGCTGGCTGACGGTCTCGCGCTCGCCCGTGACGTGGTCGTGGTGGCCGCGTCGGGGACGACCGGTGCAGGTCGCATGCTGTCCGCCTCGTTGCTCGGCTCTGAGGTCATGGGTTCGCTATCGGCCTACCAGGCCGGTGGCGCCCATCAGCACACGCCCGAGATGGTCCAGACGTTGAGCCGTGCCGCAGGGAGCGGCGTTCAGGTCTCGTTCACTCCCGTTCTCGCCCCGATGCCCAGAGGCATCCTGGCGACGACCTCGACGCCGAGCGCGCCTGGCGTCACCACCGACGATGTCCGCCAGTGCCTCGTCGACAACTACCGGCACGAGCCCTTCATCCGCGTTCTTGGTGAAGGCAATTGGCCCCGAACTGCCGACGTGCTCGGCAGCAACTCGGTGCACCTGCAGGTCGCCGTCGACGCGGCCGCCCAGCGGGTCGTCGTCGTCAGCGCCATCGACAACCTCGTCAAGGGAGCCGCCGGCCAGGCCGTCCAGAACGTCAACATCGTGCTCGGCTTCGACCAAGGGGCCGGGCTCGCCGCCGAGGGGGTGACACCGTGACAGGGGACGCCGCCGGTCTCAAGGCCAGCGGCGCCCTGGATGTTGCTCTCGTCGTCAATGACGGTCCTGAGTTGAGGGCTGCTGCCGTACTCACGCGGAACCGCGTGCGTGCAGCCGATACCGCGACTACGGCCCAGCTGGTTGCAGCCGATCTCGGCTGTGACGTTGACGTGGTGATCTCAGTGACTGGCGCGTCCGGAGAGGCGGACCCCGTCGCCGTCGCCCGTGCAGTGGCCCGGAGGAACCTCTTCAAGTGCGCCATGCACGGCGAGGATCCGAACTGGGGCCGGGTGCTCGCGGCGGTCGGCACCACGGATGCTGCTTTCGATCCCAATGCGCTAACGGTGTCTATGGACGGGGTCTCTGTTGCAGCGGCGGGTGCTGCTATCAGCGGGTCGGTGACAGTTGACCTGTCGTCCACCGAGGTGCGGGTCGAGATTGACCTGGCAGCCGGCCATGCTCATGGATGGGTGTGGACCAACGACCTCACCGCCGCGTACGTCCATGAGAACTCGGCGTACTCATCATGACCAGCGTCGAGAGGTCACTGGTCGCCACCCACGCGTCCGACACGACACACGTCGATGCGGCGGCCAAGGCGGCAACGCTCGCTGAGGCGCTGCCTTGGCTTGAGGAGTTCAGCGGCGCAACTGTCGTCGTCAAGTACGGCGGAAGCGCCATGGAGAACCCAAACCTGCAGGAGTCTTTCGCCTCCGACATCGTCTTCTTGAAGCGGGTAGGTCTCAACCCTGTCGTCGTCCATGGCGGCGGTCCGCAGATCTCGCAGATGCTGGATCGACTCGGCGTCGAGTCCGAGTTCGTGACTGGTCTACGGGTGACAACACCGGAGACGATGGATGTCGTGCGCATGGTCCTCACCGGACAGGTTCAACGCCAGATCGTGGGTCAAATCAACCGACACGGTGCGCTGGCGATCGGCATGTCGGGTGAGGACGCCGACCTCTTCACCGCGCGCCGCCGCACAACAACAAGCGCAGACGGCGATCGTGTCGACCTCGGACAGGTTGGTGATGTCGTCGCCGTCGACGCGAGTTTCGTGCGGACCGTGCTTGACGACGGACTCGTCCCGGTGGTCTCCAGCGTGGCTCGTGGTGAGGACGGCGGAACCTACAACGTCAACGCTGATACGGCCGCAGCTGCTCTGGCTGTCGAGCTGGGCGCCCGCAAACTCGTGGTACTGACCGATGTTCCTGGTGTTTACGCGCATTGGCCCGATACCTCCGAGATCATCAGCCAGATCTCAGTAGCGCAGTTGCGTGCATTGTTGCCCACGGCCAGTGAGGGCATGATCCCCAAGCTGACCGCTTGCGTGACGGCAGTCGAAGGGGGCGTCGAGCAAGCGCACGTCCTGGACGGTCGCGTCCTCCACGCACTGCTGCTCGAGGTCTTTACCGATGCAGGTCTAGGCACGCTGGTGGTGGCCGATGACGGTTCCTAGGACCAAGGCGGCTCGCCAACAGCGCATCATCGATCTACTCACCGCAAACGAAGTGAGGTCGCAAGCCGAACTGGCGCGGCTACTGGCGGTCGACGATGTCGAGGTTACGCAGGCGACGCTGTCCCGCGACCTCGACGACTTGGGCGCTGTGCGGGTCCGGACGACCGACGGTCACCTTGTCTACGCCGTCGCGCCCGAGGGCGGTTCTCGAGTGTTGTTGGCGGCTGGTGAGGATCACGCTGCCATGGAGCGGCTTACCAGAAGGCTTGGCGAGCTCTTGGTCTCGGCCGACCACTCGGCCAACCTTGTGGTGCTGCGAACGCCGCCTGGTGGCGCACACTTTCTCGCTTCAGCCATCGACCACGGCCTGTTGAACAGTGTCATCGGAACGATTGCCGGCGACGACACCGTGCTGTTGGTCACGCAGAGCCCTGGCGGTGGTGCGGCGGTCGCAGCTGAACTGCTAGCCGCAGCTGAGAGCGCCCGCCCCGAACCCGCCCCAAGCCCGTCCACCAGCAAGAGGAGATCGTCATGAAGGAACGGATTGTTCTGGCCTACAGCGGTGGGCTCGACACCTCGGTGGCGATCGGCTGGATCGCCGAGGAGCGAGACGCCGAAGTCATCGCTGTAGCCGGCGACGTCGGCCAGGGCGGCGAAGACATGGAGACCATCCGCGAGCGGGCCCTCGCGTGTGGCGCTGCTGAGTCGGTGGTGTTGGACCTCCGGCATGAGTTCGCCGACGACTTCTGTCTTCCAGCTCTGCAGGCCAATGCCTTGTATATGGACCGGTACCCGGTCGTCTCAGCGCTCTCGCGGCCCATCATCGCTAAGCACCTGGTTTGGGCGGCCAAGGAGTATGGCGCGACCACGGTGGCGCACGGGTGCACGGGCAAAGGCAACGATCAGGTCCGCTTCGAGGTCGGTATCGGTGCCCTCGCGCCGGACTTGGACGTCATCGCCCCCGTACGTGACTCTGGGATGACCCGCGACAAGGCCATCGAGTTCGCGGAGCGAAGGGCGCTCCCGATCGATGTCAACAAGAAGTCTCCCTACTCGATCGACCAGAACGTGTGGGGGAGGGCTTGTGAGACCGGCTTTCTCGAGGACATCTGGAATGGGCCAATCGAGGATGTCTACGGGTACACCTCCGACCCGGCAATCGACCGGGCAGCAGACGAGGTCGTGATCTCGTTCGAGCACGGCGTTCCGACCGCGCTCGACGGCAAGCCCGTCACGATGCTTGAGGCCATCGAGCAACTGAACGCACGGGCAGGGGCACACGGAATCGGGCGGATCGACATGGTCGAGGATCGACTCGTCGGCATCAAGAGCCGAGAGGTTTATGAGGCTCCCGGTGCCATGACCCTGATCGCCGCGCACATGGAGCTGGAGAACGTCACGATGGAGCGCGACCTCGCCAGGTTCAAGCGCCAGACCGACCAGCGCTGGGGCGAGCTCGTCTACGACGGACTCTGGTTCTCACCGCTCAAGCGCTCATTGGACGCGTTCGTGCAGGAGTCGCAAAAGCATGTGACCGGTGAGATCCGCATGACTCTGCACGGGGGCCGCGCGGTGGCCACCGGACGTCGAAGCAACGAAAGCCTCTACGACTTCGACTTGGCGACATACGACACTGGCGACACCTACGATCAGACCTTGGCCAAGGGCTTCGTCTCGATCTGGGGCATGTCCAGTCGTATCGCGGCTCGGCGAGACCAGCGTTCGGAGGAGATCATCGATGAATGACGCCTCCTCTGCTGGTGGCGACGTGCATGCGGATGCGCCGCTGCGGCTTTGGGGAGGGGCGTTTGGATCAGGTCCATCAGAGGCCTTACAGGCGCTCAGTGTCAGCATCCACTTCGACTGGCGGCTCGCCCCGTACGACCTGCAGAGCTCGCGGGCACACGCCCGCGTTCTTCACCGGGCGGGGCTGCTCGACGAAGGCGAGCTCGCGCAGATGCTGGCAGCCCTTGACGCCCTGCAGAAGGACGTCCTTGCGGGTCAATTCCTGCCAACGGCGACGGACGAGGACGTCCACACCGCTTTGGAGCGTGGCCTTGTTGAGCGGCTCGGCGTCCTTGGCGGCAAGCTACGCGCGGGCCGCAGCCGAAACGACCAGATCGCTACCGACCTGCGGCTGTATCTGCGGGCGCAGGCTCGCCTTCTGACCGAGTTGCTCGCAGATGTGCAGGCTGCGCTTCTCGAGCAAGCCGAGCGACACGTTGAGAGCGCCGCGCCCGGCTTCACCCACCTACAGCGGGCCCAGCCGGTGTCTTTCGCGCATGAGCTGCTCAAGCACGTCCATGCATTCACCAGGGATGTCAGCCGGCTTCGCGACTGGGACCGCCGCACCGCCTTTTCGCCGCTTGGCGCAGGCGCCCTGGCCGGTTCTACGCTTCCGCTCGATCCGCAGACCACCGCTCGCGAGCTCGGATTCGATGACGCCTGTGCCAACTCCATCGACGCCGTGAGCGACCGCGACTTCGTCGCCGAGTTCGGGTTTGCCACGGCGCTGATCGGCGTTCATCTCTCCAGGCTTGGCGAAGAGGTCGTGCTGTGGACCTCGAAGGAGTTCGGCTGGGCCACCCTCAACGACGCCTATGCCACGGGTTCCTCGATCATGCCCCAGAAGCGCAACCCTGACATCGCCGAGCTGGCCCGCGGCAAGTCGGGGCGGCTCATCGGCAACCTGGTGACGGTCCTCACAGTCCTAAAAGGTCTTCCTTTCGCCTACAACCGTGACCTCCAGGAAGACAAGGAACCAGTATTCGACAGCATCGACACGTTGACGGTCCTGCTGCCAGCAGTCAGTGGGATGATCGCCACCTTGACGTTCGACATCGAACGGATGGCCGCAGCAGCCCCGACCGGTCACGCACTCGCCACCGACGTCGCCGAATGGTTGGTCCGCAAAGGTGTCCCGTTCCGTGAAGCCCACGAGCTCTCGGGCGGTTGCGTCCGCCTCTGCGACGAACAAGGCCTTGAGCTGTGGGAGCTGTCCGATGCTGACCTGGAAGGGGTGTCAGCCCTGCTGACCCCGGATGTGCGCGAGGTTCTCAGCGTCCGCGGCGCTCTGGACGCTCGGTCGTCCTTCGGGGGGACAGCACCCGAGCGTGTGCAGGAACAGTTGGAGGCGGCGCGCGACGAGGTCGCCGACAGCACTGCGTGGGCAGTCCTGCAGAGTCGCTGACGCGAAGACCTCGATGCGGCGCTCCGAACTCGACCAACCCGCTCAAGTAGTCGCTCAGACCCTGCTCGGCGCACTGCTCACCCACAGCGTCGCAGATGGCGTGGTTTCCGTCCGGATCACCGAGGTAGAGGCGTACGGGGGCGTGGGTGCCGACCCGGCGTCGCACGCACACAGGGGCCGGACGCCAGGCAACGAGGTCATGTTCGCTATGCCGGGAACCTTGTACGTGTACTTCGTCTACGGCATGCACTGGTGTGCCAACGTTGTCTGCGGCCCAGGTTCAGATGCTTCTGCGGTGTTGCTGCGTGGTGCCGCGGTCGTCGAGGGCGTCGGACTGTCGCGGCGTCGGCGCCCCACTGTTCGACGAGACAGTGACCTCGCGAAGGGGCCGGCCAACCTGGCCGCCGCGCTCGGTCTCTCTGGATCAGCCAATGGGCTTGACCTCCTGCGTCGTGGATCCCCAGTGCGGCTGTCTAAGGCTGGGTCCAGGCCAGTGGAAACGAAGCGGGTCGGTGTCGGGCCACGCGTGGGGGTCGGCCGGGCGACCGATCGACCCTGGCGATGGTGGATCATCGACGACCCAACGGTCAGTCGCTATCGAGCAGGCCGCGGGCGTACGCCAAGATGATCGCGTGCCTACAGACATCATTGACGATCTGGAGTGGCGCGGGCTCATCGCGCAGAGCACTGACCAGGGAGCGCTTGCTGAGCATTTCCGCACCGGATCGCGAGCGCTCTACAGCGGGTTCGACCCGACAGCTCCCAGCCTTCACGTCGGACATCTGCTGCAGGTTCTGACGCTGCGGCGCTTCCAAGAGGCCGGGCATCGCCCATTGGCACTCGTCGGTGGAGCGACTGGGCTGATCGGCGATCCGCGTACGAGTGGCGAGCGCCAGTTGCACGCCCCCGACATCGTGGCCGGTTGGGTCGACCGGATTCGTGGTCAGCTCTCGCAGTTCCTCGATTTTTCCGACCAGCACAAGGCGTCAGCCGCCCTGGTGAACAACCTTGACTGGACGCAGTCGCTGTCGGCGATCGAGTTGCTTCGTGACATTGGAAAGCACTTCTCGGTCAACCGGATGCTGGATCGGGAGGCGGTCGCTGCGCGATTGGCCTCCACGGGCATCAGCTACACAGAGTTCAGCTACCAGCTATTGCAGTCCAACGACTATCTCGAGCTCTTCCGCAGGCATGCATGCACGCTCCAGATCGGCGGCTCAGACCAGTGGGGGAACATCACTGCTGGCGTTGATCTAATCCGGCGGGTGACCGGTGAGCATGCCCATGCCTTGACGACACCGCTCCTCACCAACTCGGGCGGTCAAAAGTTCGGCAAAAGCGAAGGAGGGGCGGTCTGGCTCGACCCAGCCCTCACCTCGCCCTACGCCTTCTATCAGTTCTGGATCAATACTGAGGACTCCGTGGTCGCCTCGCTGATTCGGCGGGTGACCTTCCGAGAGCGGGAAGAGATTCTGGCCATCGAGGCCGACACGATCGAGCGTCCGCACGTTCGCACGGGGCAACGGGCCCTGGCTGAGGACGTCACCACCCTCGTCCATGGCGCGGAGCACACCGTGAGCGTCCAGGCCGCTAGTGCGGCGCTCTTCGGAAAGGGCGAGTTGGCTTCGCTCGACCCCGAAACGCTCGCTGCTGCTCTCGTTGAGGCGCCGCACGTGAGCGTTCCGATCGGTCAGCTCACCACCATTGTCGACCTCTTCGTTGCTACCGAGCTGTCGGCAAGCAAGTCAGCTTCGCGCCGAGCGATTGACGAAGGCGGCGCCTACGTCAACAACGTGCGCCTGACTGACCCCGAATGGCGACCAACGTCCGAGGACTTGGTGCATGGGCGGTGGCTAGTGCTGCGGCGCGGGAAACGGTCGGTCGCCGGCGTTGAGGTGGTGTAGTCCCAGGCATGCCTGGCGTGGCAGAACATCGTTCGGAGCACGCCGCAAAACGTGCGCTGTCACCCGATTTGACCGCGACGCATCGCGCGCCATAGTGTCTGCGACGCACTCCACGAGAAACGGACATCACGGCCGGTCGTGGAGGGCGCTCCGACTCCTAACGACGATCGTCGAGCTGTGTCGGTCACAACGGCTACGAAAGTGGCCTGCAGGAACGGTCCGACCCCCGCGAGGGGCGCGAGCACGGCGAGTGCTAGCGTTCGGTTCCCGGCACCAAGTGCTGCCTCGTTCACCGGGTCAGCGCGGGCCGGGACATCCAAGAAGACCGATTTGGACCACCCCTTCAGGCGTGCTAGCCTGACCGGGTTGCCCTGAAAACGGCCGGAAACGGCTCACTTCAGTGCGCGCTCGAACCTTGAGAACTCAACAGTGTGTCAAACAGCGATGCCAAGCATTTGGCGCTCGTGACGTCGACCCCGTCGGCGGATGCGAGCAAAAGCAAGAACCGACTCGCTCTTAGGAGTGAGTCGTGGGATCACTGTGGTCAGTCTTCGGGCTGCCTGCAGAAGCTCCAAGTTTTTTCACGGAGAGTTTGATCCTGGCTCAGGACGAACGCTGGCGGCGTGCTTAACACATGCAAGTCGAACGATGAACCAGGGCTTGCCTTGGGGAATAGTGGCGAACGGGTGAGTAACACGTGGGCAACCTGCCCCTGACTCTGGGATAACTCCGGGAAACCGGGGCTAATACCGGATACGAGTCTCGACGACATCGTCGAGACTGGAAAGTTTTTCGGTCAGGGATGGGCGCGCGGCCTATCAGCTAGTTGGTGGGGTAA
>JAJAYM010000261.1 GCA_027117675.1 Actinomycetes bacterium
AACCCGTCCCGCGCCGGCTCGACCGCCCGCCGCCGGCTCCGCGACTTCTCCTACTGATCGGTCGAATCCGCAGCGCCGGCGCGCCCCGCCCCCCCCCCCCCGCCCCCCCCCCCCCCCCCCCCCGGGGGGGGGTTCGGGGGCCCCCCCCCCCCCCCCCCCCCGGGGGGCCCCCCCGGCCTCCAACGCCGACAGGAACGCTGCTCGCACCTTGTGGTCTTCCATCTCACGGATCGCGGCGATTGTGGTGCCGGCCGGAGACATCACGGCCTCGCGCAGCGACTGCGCAGACTCACCGGAGTCGCGCAACATGACCGCGCTGCCGATGGCGGTCTGCACGATCAGGTCGTGCGCAACCGACCGCGGCAGCCCCAAGAGGATCCCGGCGTCGACCATCGCCTCGACGAGGTAGAAGAAGTAGGCGGGACCACTTCCCGAGAGCGCAGTGACGGCGTCCTGCTGCGACTCTGGCACCCGAAGCGTTTGCCCCACCGGCTTGAGCAGGCTCTCGGTCACGGCAAGATGCGCCTCGGTGGCGTGCGTTCCTGCGGAAATCGCACTCATAGCCTCGTCCACGAGTACCGGGGTGTTCGACATCACCCTGACGACCGGTATCTCGACCGGTACTCGCTTCTCGATGAACGATGTGGTGATTCCCGCTGCGACCGAGACCACCAGTTGATCGGCTGACAGGAAGGGCGCGATCTCCTCGAGGAGGGTGCCCATGTCTTGCGGCTTCACGGCGATGATGACCGTGGCAGCTGACTTCACAGATTCAGTGTTGGTCGTGACTTCGACGCCGTAGCGCTCACGCAGGATGTTCGCGCGTTCGTCGTCGTGCGTCGTTACCACCAGCTCGGACGTCGGCCGCCCGGCGCGGACCATGCCGGAGAGCAGCGCTTCGCCCATCTTTCCCGCACCGAGGATCGCTACCCGGTCGCTCATCGCCTACTCCTCTGTCCGCCGTCAAGGCGGTGACCGCCTATGTTCTAGCGCTCAAGAATGGCACGGATGCCGAGACTGAGGTTGGCCGGACGCTCGGCCATCCGGCGAACAAGGTAGCCGTACCACTCGGTGCCATAGGGAACATAGACGCGAACCTTCTCACCGGCGTCCAGCAATCGACGCTGCTCCTCGCGTCGCACGCCGTAGAGCATTTGGAACTCGTAGGTGTCTGGTGCTCGGCCGTACCGACGCGTGAGTGCCTCTGCGATCGCGATGAGCCGGTCGTCGTGGGTGGCAAACATTGGGTAGCCGTCACCGGCCAGGAGCGTCTTCACACAGCGGACATAGTTACGGTCGACATCGGCTTTGGACTGCAGCGCGACCGACTCTGGCTCGTTGTAGGCGCCCTTGCAAAGCCTGATCCGCGACCCGGCGCCCGCCAAGTCGCGACAGTCGCCCTCCGTCCGGTGAAGGTAGGCCTGCAGCACGGCGCCGGTGTCTGGGAAGTCGCCTCTCAGAGAGGCAAGTGTCGCGAGCGTGAGATCAGTCGTCGTGTGGTCTTCCATGTCGAGGGTGACCGTCGTTCCCGCCTCTGCTGCGGCGACACAGATCGCCCTCGCATTGTCTGTGGCGATCTCATTCCCATCGACCGGAAGCGCTTGGCCGACCGCCGATAGTTTGAGCGACACCTCGGTATCCGCGGTGAGACCCGCATCGGCGAGCCTGGCGAGTATCCGGACGTAGGCACCGGTCGTCTGGTCGGCGTGCTCACGGTCGAGGGTGTCTTCGCCTAGATAGTCGAGGGTGACCGCGAAGCCCTCGTCTTGCAGGGCGCTTGTGGCGTCGATGGCATCGTCGTCGGACTCACCTGCGGCAAAGCGGGTGACGATGTCGCTGATGCCGGGCGCAGACGTCACGGCTTTCTTGACGGACGCGCTGGCGGCCAGGGACAGGAGCGTTCCGCGCACGATCACAGGCCTAGGGTAGGACGCTTAGCGGATGAGGCGCACACCGCCCACCGGGATCAGAAGCGTCCGATCCTTATCAGGAATCAGGCGCAGCTGCGCGCCTCCGAAGACCTCCAACGACCAAGAAACGAACTGCGACCGCGCCGCTCCGAAGTAGTTTGGCTGGCCGGTCAACTTCACCCGTCCGTTCGGGAAGAAAAAGATGCCTTCCAACACCAGGTCGGTCGAAGCCCGGAATCCGTTCATCGTGTTGGTGTTAGACACATCCGACCGACCAGCGTAGTTCTCGGTCCAGATGGCTAGGTCGGTAAAGTTGCCTGTCGTCGGAGCCGTAATGAGGATCGATCCGGAGGACCCGGCACCAAAGTCCATCTGGCGGAACTGAGTGCCTGCCAAGTACGGAGCCCCCGTACTCGCCTCCTGGTAGATGAAGGTCTGAGGCGCCACGAAATCCAGATTGCTGCGCGTGAGGTCACCGTCCTGCAGATAGACCTGAGTCTCGGTATTCGCCATGGTGGCCGCGACCGCACCTGTCGTTGTAACGCAGGGTCCCTCGCCGGTGGCCGGCACCCGATAGTTGAAGCGCAGGCACCCCAGGGCCGACGCGCCACCCTCCACTGCGACGTTCCCGCGGAACACCACCGTTCCGCCTTGGAAGACCGTGGTGGCGCGCACCCGGAAGGTGGGACAGTCGACGAACGTATTCCGGGAGTCGTCGTAGCTCACCGGGGTGGTCACCGTGCACCCAGCACCGGAGATGACCCGCCAAGCGCCCGGGCTCGCGTCCGCGACTGCTCGTGTGAACGTGGTCTCGTTGTACTGGTCGCGAAGCTGCTGGATGTAGTCGGGCGTCGACCAGGGGCAGGGGGCCGAGAGCGGTGGCAACGTGCTCTGGCTGCAGTGGTACTCCCAATCCCAGTATTTGCGGGTGATTCGCATGAACGTCGTCGGGCGCGGACAGATCCCCGTGCTCAGTGCCGGGTCGGCGTTCGCAGCACAGAGGTCGGCTGAGTTCGCCGACTTCGCGTATGGGTTTGCCACCGTCAGAATGGCGCCTTGGGCCCCGGTGCTGCCATTCAGGGCACGGATGGTCGCACCATTTCCGTTGCGCATCGCCACATACTGGTTGTTGTTGGAGCAACCAGGTGAAGGACCACCGGTGCTCCCGTCACTGTCCATGGCCAGCCGGCCCGGCGTGAGGCCGTTGTTGGCGACCTCGATGAGGCTGCCCACCCCGTTGGCGTAGAGCGACTGGCATCCAGTCTGGTCTAGCACTACCAGCGGCATTTCAAGACTGATGTTCCCGCGCACGTCCGCGCGCGCAACGCTCGAGTTCGTCGTTGTCGCGCCGACGAACCCCCCGATCGTGGCGAAGGCGAAGTCGCGGTTCCGGCTAACAGTCACGCCCAAGCGGCCACAGGGATCGCTGCCGTCGACCTCACCATCGGTTGGCTGCGTGTAACTCGTGGATCCGCTGATGCTCGGCGTCGTCATCAACGGATCGGAGTCAAAAACCGGCCAGGTGATCGTGACCTCCCACGGTCCGGCCGGCCCACTTTCGGTGACACCGGCGTTGGGGCAGGTCGAGATGGACGTCGGGAACTTGCCCGCGGGGCAGTCGGCCGTGGCCGAGGAGCCGCCTGGCAAGTTGAGCTTGAGGTACTTCCACGCCTCCAAGCAAGCGGCGTTCGGATTGGCCGTACCGGCCAGCGCATTGAGCTTGATCGCACCCGCGGTCGCCGCCGCGTCAGCGGCCAGTTTCTCGGCCCGTCGGTCCTCACGCATCGCACTCAGGTCGACCACCACCGCCACCGTCATCACGATGGCCACCACGACGATGGCGTACAGAATTGCGAAGGCACCGCGGTCGTCGCCGGCCACGCTGATGGGAGTCATGGTGAGTAAGCCACCGCCTCGTACCGGCTCGTGCTCTGAGCCGAGACGTTGATGGTTGCCGCACCCAGGAGGTAGTTGAAGTCAACGGGTTTGCTGACAGAGACCTGTACGTAGTCGACGTTTGCGCCGGCGGAGGCCATGTTGGGGCAGGTGCTGCCGGTGGCGAACACTGGCGTCACCGCGCCGGTTGCGCCTGCGGTGTAAGTCACGCGCCGCACCGATGTCACAGTGACTGGGAACTTGTTCGACGGTGCGTATATCGCCACGCACACCACCGAACCCGGTGTCGCCTGAGCCGTCGTGCCGAGGTTGCTCGCGTCGAAGGCTCGTTGGCCAACCGTTGCCAGCCAGACGTCCGTGGAGCCTCCCCCCGCTTGGATACTCAAAGTCGCCGCAAAGCGGGACGACTCCTGAGCGCCATGCGTGACGCTGAGCCACGCGTGAAAGGCAAAGCCTGCGCTGATCGTGCCGAGTGTGAGCATCACGAAGAGCGGTAGCAGCAGACCGAACTCGACGGCCGCCGCGCCGTCATCGTCTCGGGCGAAGGCCCGGTTGCGCACTGCCGGTCGACGACGCATGGGGACTCCAGCGATGGCTCTTCCCCGAGCAGCGTCAGTGTCGATCCTCATGACCCGATTGGCGGAACGGTTGAAGAACGATCACCCATTCGGCCTAGGCGAAATCGGGGCAAATAGCCCTCAAGCGGTCCTTCGACGCAAGGTTGCGGCACCCAGTGTCAGCCCGATCATCATGAAGCCAGCGACCACCGTCACGCTCAGCCAGAAGTCGGCGGTCCCCGAAGGGGACGTCATCACCTCGGTCATCGCATCGACGGCATACGACATGGGGAGTCCGTCTGACAAGAGCCGGAGCGCAGTGGGCAGCTCGTCGCGCGGAACCACGATCCCATAGAGCAACAGCTGCGGAAGGATCAGCGCCGGCATGAACTGCACAGCCTGAAACTCCGTCGTCGCAAAGGCACTCACAAAGAGCCCCATGGCCGCGCCGAGCAAAGCGTCAACCACCGCAACAACAACCAACGCCCAAGCAGGCCCGGCAACGTCCAAACCGAAGACTCCGACCGAGAGCCCCGAGACCAGCAGGGCCTGGGCGCCCCCGAGGATGCCGAACGCCAGCGGCGTAACCGAGAACGAAATCTGCCTTGGCGATGGGCATCGAAAGGAGCCGCTTGAGGGTGCCCGACGCGCGCTCACGCAACGTGGCTACCGAGGTCGTCCGGAACATCACGATCAGCGGAAAGATGCCGAGCAGCGGCGGTCCGTACTGGCTGAAGTCAGCGTCCAAGAGCATCCAGGCGAGAAGGCCCATCAAGGCGCAGGGGACGAGCAGGATGAGCGCGACGGTCCTGGGGTCGTGGCGCAGTTGTTGGACAACCCGCTGCGCGGTAGCAACAGTGCGTACAAGCGTCATGACTTGCCCTCAACCAGGCGGAGAAACGCCGCCTCGATGTCGCTAGTGCCCGTTGCCTCGAGAATGGCTGACACGGTGTCGTTGGCGAGCAGATCTCCATCGCGTAGCAGCATGAGATCGTCGCAACGGGACGCCTCGTCCATGACATGGCTCGACACCACCAGAGTGAGACCGGTCTGGGCCAACTCTCCAAAAAGCTGCCACACATCTCGACGCAGCACCGGGTCGAGCCCAACTGTCGGCTCGTCAAGCACCAAGACCTCTGGGGTGCCCAACAACGCGACCGCCAGCGAGACGCGTGACCGCTGCCCGCCGGAAAGCCGTCCAACGCGGTCGCCTTCACGCCCTGTGAGGCCGACGGCACCGATTACGCGGTCGACGTCCGCCGTCGGTGCCCCAAGAATCTTGGCGAAACAGCTGACGTTCTGGGCGACGGTCAGATCGGCATGGGGCGGCAGCAATTGCTCAAAGCCGACCATGGCCAAGACCTTCAACACCCCGTCAGGCACGCGGAAGATGTGCAGGTTCACCCGCTCGGCGTGGGCCGCCAGAGTACCCAAGGCTGTACTATTG